>NZ_JAILZZ010000121.1:0-1599 GCF_023512215.1 Kyrpidia sp.
GGAGCAGGAGAAAAAAGAGGAGGGGTTGCCCCCTCGTCACACCTCCGCCAAAGCCGCCGAAAGCTCGTTCCCGGCTTCCTTCGGGACCAGTTCCAGCCGCAAATCCAGCGCATCTGCAATGCGAATCAGGGTGTCCAGGCGCGGCACCGCGTTCCCGGTCTCCAGCCTGGCAATCGCCGATTGCTTGACCCCGGCCTTTTCGGCCAGTTGCTCCTGCGTCAGGCCAAGTTCGCGCCGACGCAAAATCATCGCCAGAATCAGTTGCGCCAAGAAGTCGTTCAGCTGTTGCTCCTCTTTGGTGTAATACTGGTCGCGAAGATCCTGCCAATGCAGCAAACCGTCGGGGCCTCTTGTGAGGCCCTTCTTTTCATCCATCTCGACTCACTCCTCTGAGGTTTTCAGCTTTAACCGCAATTCCGTTCATTACGGACCGTGGCGTTCGATCCAGTCCTCATATTCCCGTCTCGCTTTCTCGATCTCACGTCTCGGCGTTTTCTGCGTCTTTTTCACGAACTGATGAAGCAGGACAAATTTGTTTCCTCTCCACCCCACAAAAAGCACCCTGTACCGACCCGGACGCAATTCCCATATCGGGCCTTCGATATGATCCACATAGGGCCTTCCCAATCGGGTTCCTCGTTTGGACAAGAAGTGCAGATACATGTCCAGCTTCCGCTTCAGAGCAACCGCGTCTTTGTTTCCCGCTCCGGCATCTTCAGTAATTCGGGCGAGAAAGTCAGCGATCTCACTTTTGCCGCGGGCATTTCTGTACACAACAATTTCATACACAGGAGCACCACTTTCGTATTGTTTGCGCTACTATCGCCACGGATTATAACGCATTCGTTATAAACCTACAATCCCAATTCATCGGCTTACATGCTCGCCCAATCCGGCACATAGCACGTTCGCAACACCCTTCCCTCCCCGTCGCGAAGCCGCGCGCCCGGAGACCGTCCGGACGGCCCGGACGGCGGCATCCAAGGCAGCCAAGGCCTCCCGCCATGATTCCGCGGCTGCTCATTCTTCCCCATCGACCAGGATGGCGTATACCGATGGATTGGGCTGGAATAGCGGAGTGGGACGGTCCGATTTCCAGTGTACAGGAGCGGGTTCCAGGGGAGCCGGCGGGGACGGCGAGATGCCCGTTGTCGCGCTTCCAGGCACCCGATGGCGCTCCCGCTTTGCCTCCTCCGGCAGAAAGTCAAGCATCATCGGAGGCTGGGGGCGCTGTTCATCCCGCCCCCCGTTGAAGGTTCGTCCACGAGCCGGGCGATTACCGACTTTCTGCGCAACTCGGCGGTGACGAAGCCTCGGCTGGTGAGTTCATGAAGAAGCCGCTTCGCTTCCTCCGCGCTTTTCACTCCAGCCACCTTGTTTGTTTGGACATCCCGTGACGTCGCAACCCTGCCGCGGCGGTGGATCCAGTCTGCCACGCCGAGAAGCCGACGGTCCGTAAGTTTTGCGAGTATCCCTTTTTCTACCACAAGCTCCTCCATTAAATCAACATACAGCCAGCAGACCGACATGGGACCTTCCTAGGACCGCAAAAGTTTTAAGGGCCAGCCTGGCCCGGCGGTATGTTTGGCTGGGTCTAAA
>NZ_JAILZZ010000068.1:0-11420 GCF_023512215.1 Kyrpidia sp.
GTCGGCCATGGTGGTGGAACAATTTTTCGCCCGGGTGGAAACCGCCCATTTATAGGCCTTCGAGACTCTTCATTCGGAGTTTCACCTGGCATCCGTGATGCCCAAGCGGCGCATCTTGCGGAGCAGGGTCGTGTGACTCACCCCGAGCACGGCGGCAGCCGCCCGCACGCTGGAGGTATGGCGCAGCGCCCGCTCGATGGCCCGGCGCTCCGCTCCTGCCACCGTTTCCGCCAGGGTCGGGACACCACCGGGACTCATAAAAACAGGTGCTCCGGAATTGTCCCCCACCCAGGAGCCCAGAATCTCCGCCAACACCGGCCCTCCATCGATGAGGCGTCCAGGACTTCGCACGTACAACGATTCGACGATGTTGCGCAGCTCCCGGACATTCCCTGGGTAGTCGTATTGAGACAGTTGCTGGACGAGCCCCGGGCTCATCTGCTTGGACTGGCCGAACTCGCGGTTAAAATGGTCCATATAATACGCGAGCAGCCCGGGGATCTCGTCTTTGCGCTCCCGCAAGGGAGGGACGGCGATTCGCACCACGTGAAGCCGGTAAAACAAGTCCGCCCGAAACCGGCCTTGGCGCACCAAATCACGCAGGGGTTGGTTGGTGGAAGCGATCACCCGGACGTCTAAGCTTCGCGTCCAGCTACCCCCCACCCGGCGGATCACCCGGTCCTGCAAAACCCGCAACAATTTCGCCTGGAGCAAGGGAGACAACTCGGCGATTTCATCGAGGAGCAGGGTCCCTTTGTCGGTCAATTCAAAAAGTCCGGGGCTCCCCTCCCGTTTGGCTCCGGTAAACGCCCCCCGTTCGTATCCAAACAACTCCGACTCCAACAGGGTCTCCGGGATCGAGGCGCAATTCACCTTCGTAAACGGCATCTTGGCCCGGGGACTGTTCCGGTGAATGAAATCCGCCACCACCTCTTTGCCCACTCCCGTTTCCCCTTCGATCAATACGGTCGATGGGTACTGGGCAACCCGCCGGGCCTCTTCCAACACTTTGCGAAATCCCTCGCCGCAGACCGCCGGTCCCGCCGCCTCCATCGCCACATCCCATCCTTGCTCATGTCCGAGGTTCCTGCCAAGGGCTCCCGGCAGCAAAGTCTCCTTCCCCGGTCGATCCCCTTGACATCATCATGATCAATTATATACCACTTTGGTACAGTTTTGGACCACTTGAGGAACCCACAGCGTCGCCCTCCCCGGACCCCGAGACCCCAGGTCCCAGAATTCCGGCCTTTCCGGCCAGTTCGGACCGTCATCCGGAAGAGCCGTCAATTTGGCACGATTTTTGCGAGTTAACGTTTGTCAAATCCCGGCGGCGGATTATTCCCGCCCGCCCGAACGGAGGAATGAGGTGACACCATCGGACTGGCATCAAGAAGTTCAGCAAATCATCCAAGCCCACCAAATTCAGTTGGTCCGGGTCTGCGTCCAGGATCTCGGGCACATGAGCCGGTGCAGAGAGGTTCCATCGGGGCGGTTTCTGGAACGAATGGCGACCGACGGGCTGTCTTTTCCCTCCGCATTGTTCGCCTTCGATTCCTCGGCTCGCATCGTTCCGGGGGCGGGGCCCGGCCCACGCAGCGGGTACCCCAGCTGGCACCTGCAGCCCGATCTCAGCACCTTCTCCGTTCTCCCCTACGCTCCGGGCGTTGCCCGGGTTATCGCCGATCCCTTCGAGTCCAAGGGACAGCCGGTGGACTATGCTCCCCGCCACGTCCTGCGCCGGGTTCTGGAGCGGGTACGGGCAGCGGGATTCCAGGTGAAGGGGTCTTTTGAATTCGAGTTCTACGCTTTTGCACGAGACGGGGATTCCCGCGGGCAAGCCCCCATACCGCCTGACTCCATCTCCCCCGGTCCCTCGTCCCTTCACCCGCCGGGGCATCCCGCCTGGACCGGGCTGCAATGTTTTTCTGAGATCAAACAGGCGGCCCTGGAACCCCTCTTGATCCATCTCATCCAAACCCTCGAGGCGATGGGGGCCCGGCCGGAGGTGGCAAACACCGAGTACGGTCCAGGACAGTTCGAAATCTCCTACGCCTCGTATTGGAACCTCGAGATCGCCGACATGGCCTTTTACTACCGGACCACGATCCGGGAGGTGTTGGCGCAACACGGTCTCAAGGCGACCTTTATGAGCAAGCCCCTCAGCGGATTCAGCGGAAGTGGTGCACATCTGCACCACGGGCTCTACGGGGCTGACGGTGCCAATGCCTTCGCCGATCCCAAGGCCCGAGATGGGTTATCGCAACTCTGCCGATGGTTTATTGGCGGGCAGTTGGCTCATGCTAGAACCGTCAGCGCGCTGATGAACCCCACGATAAACGGATACAAGCGCCTACAGCCCGGGGCCTTCGCCCCGCATTGGATCACCTGGGGATATGACCACCGGGAGACGATGATCCGGGTGCCGCCGGCCCGGGGAGAAGCGACCCGAATTGAAAACCGCCTCCCCGGAGCAGACACCGATCCCTACCTGGCTCTGGCCGCCGCCCTGGCAGCCGGACTGGACGGGATTGAGCGCCGGATCGATCCGGGAGACCCGGTGGCGGATCGGGACGTGTCCGAAATGGCAGCTCCTGTGCTTCCACGATCGCTATCTGAGGCTCTGGATGCCTTTGAAGAGGATCCCTGGACCGAAGAGGTGTTCGGGCGGTCTTTCAAAGAACAGTTCCTACGGCTGCGCCGGGCGGAGGTGGAACGCTTTCTCCGCCATGTGACAGACTGGGAATGGATGGAGTACGAAGATATATTTTAGCGCGAAACTGCGCGCGCAAGAGTTCACTCCGCCAGGTGGCGGCCACACGATGTCAAGGAGATGAAGGGCATTGGATAAACGCGACGATCACGAGTCGTCCCTTTCCGTCGAACAGTTTGGCTACAAGCAAGAGTTGAAACGCAGCCTCAGTTTTTGGGATTTACTTGTGTATGGGCTTATTTTCATGGTGCCCATCGCCCCCATGGGGATCTACGGCCAGGTGGTCCAAACGGCCCACGGCATGGTGGTGTTGGCGTATTTGATCGGCTTGGTGGGGATGATTTTTACAGCATTCAGCTATTTTCGCATGTCCGAGGCCTTCCCCATCGCCGGGTCGGCTTACGCCTATGTTCAGCGGGGATGGAACCCGTTTATCGGTTTTCTCGCCGGCTGGATGATCATGCTGGACTACATTCTCATCCCGGGCCTGCTGTACCTGGTTTCTGCGTCGTGGCTGAACGAACTGGTGCCCGGCGTGCCGACCTGGGGTTGGGTGGTGGTGTTCGTCGTCATCAACACCATCATTAACATCCGGGGAATCCAAATGACCAACCGGGCCAACTGGGTCATTTTGGTGATCGAACTGCTGACGTTTTTGGCCTTTTGTATCGCCGCACTGATTTACGTGGCCTCGGGGACAGCAGGCACGCATTTTACCTTTACCCCGGTGTTCAACCCGCATGAGTTCAGCTGGGCGATGGTGGGCTCCGCCACGTCGATTGCGGTGTTGAGCTTCTTGGGGTTTGACGGGATCAGCACCCTGGCGGAAGAAACCCGGGGTGGCCGGTCGACGATGGGCAAGGCCACGGTGGCGGCGCTGATCGTGGTGGCGGCCCTGTTCATGGTGTTGACTTATTTGGCCGCGGTGGCGTACCCCGATTACACGCAATTCCCGGATCCCAACGTCGCTTTCTATTTTGTGGCGGAACGGGTGGGAGGCACCTGGTTAAAATTGCTCACCCTGGTGGTCACGGTGATTGCCTGGGGCATCGCCAACGCCTTGGCGGCCCAGGCGGCGATCTCCCGGCTGCTCTATAGCATGGGGCGGGACCGCATGCTCCCGGCCGTCCTCTCCACCGTCCACCCGCGGTACAAAACACCCATTGTGTCCACCCTGGTGGTGGCGGTCCTCTCGATCATCGTCACCGCTTTCCTCAGCATCGACAACCTGAGCCGTTTGGTGAATTTTGGTGCACTGACCACCTTTATCGCCTTGAACCTCACGGTGATGATTTATTTTCTCGGCAAAAGGCGGACCGGGCGATGGGGGGCGCATTTCCTCATGCCCCTGTTGGGGATCCTGGTGCTCCTTTATGTGTGGCTCAACTTCGATGCCTTGACGTTTTATCTCGGGGGCAGTTGGTTCATCCTCGGGGTGATCGTGCTACTCATCACCACCCGGGGATTGCGGGTGAAACCCAAAGACATCGAATCGGTGTGACAGCCGCGTGAATCCCCGCCCGGTGTCCGGGCCCGGGCAGGCAAGCCGGGGCCCCTGGGGCAGGGCGGCTCCTGGGTGCCGAATACCAATACAGGATAACAATGGAGGATGACCTATGGCCACTCATCAGCTGTCAAGCAGTCATTTGATCTATGCCATGTCCGCCGGGAATCGCCCGGCTCTTCGGGTGCGCAGTGGAGATCGGGTGGTGATCGAGACCGCCGACTGCTTTGAGAACCAAATCCGCTCGGAGTCCCAGGATTTTGGCGGGTTGGACTGGGAACGGATCAACCCGGCCACCGGGCCGATCTACATCGAGGAGGCAGAACCCGGGGACATTCTCGCCGTTCACATTGAAAAAATGGAACTCGCCCCCCGGGGGGTGATGACGACAGGCCCGGGACTCGGGGTTCTCGGGGACGAATTGGCTGACAATCACATCCGGATGATCCAGGTGTCGGGAGGCCGGGTGAACCTTTTCGGGCGAGAGGTGCCCACCAACCCGATGATTGGCGTGATCGGGACGGCGCCCTCGGGAGATTCGCCGATTCCCTGCGGGACGCCTGGGGATCACGGCGGGAATATGGATTGTAAGCGTATCACCGAAGGGGCCATTCTACTGCTTCCGGTCAACGTGCCTGGGGCGCTTTTCGCCTTGGGGGACCTGCACGCCTCCATGGGGGACGGCGAGGTGGCGGTGTGCGGGGTGGAGATCGCCGGGAAGGTGACGGTGAAACTCCATGTGCTGAAAGGGCTCACCTGGCCGACTCCGATGGTGGTGGACGCCGAGCGGGTGATGACCATCGCCTCGGCCGCGACCCTGGACGAGGCGGCAGTCATGGCCACCAAGCGCATGGCCCACTGGATGTCCGGGCAGACCGGGATCTCCGGGGCCGAAGCGATCTTTTTGCTCAGCGCCAAGGGGGAGTTGCGCATCTGCCAGGTGGTGGATCCGCTGAAGACTGCCCGGATGGAGTTCGACCGGGCTTGGCTGGAGGAGATGGGGATTTCCTTTGGGAATCTGTAGGGAACTCCCAGGGGGCGGGAGTTCACCACACAGGGCCGCCCCCATCCTCATTTGATCAGGAGGTGTGTCGACGTGGCCGACGCATCGCGCATCGTGCCCATTTCCGGCGGGTACCACGTGTGGACCCGGCGGCTCGGGGAGAGTCCCGTCAAATTGCTTCTCCTTCACGGCGGCCCGGGATTCAATCACGAGTATCTGGAGATCTTTGCCGAACACCTGCCGCCAAACGGAATCGAGCTCTATTTTTACGACCAGCTGGGATCGTATTTTTCCGATCAACCGGATGATCCATCGCTCTGGACGGTGGATCGTTTCCGGGAAGAGGTGGAGGAGGTCCGGCGTTTCCTCGGCCTGGGTCCCTTCTACCTGTGCGGGCAGTCCTGGGGCGGAATGCTTGCCATCGAGTACGCCCTTCACTACCCCGATGCGGTGAAAGGGCTGATTATCTCCAACATGACCGCCTCGGTGGAATCGTACGTGCGCAGCGTGAACCGATTGCGCGATCAACTGCCCCGAGAGCTGGTGGATGTGATGAAGCGCTATGAGGCGGCGGGCCAGTATGACGCCCCGGAGTACCAGGAGATCCTCATGAACCACCTTTACCGCAAGCACCTGTGCCGGCTCGACCCTTGGCCGGAGCCGGTGTTGCGGGCTTTTGCCCACGCGAACAACCAGGTGTACAACGTGATGCAGGGTCCCAACGAGTTTGTGGTCACCGGGAATTTCAAGGACTGGGATCGGTGGGATGATCTTCACCGGCTGCCGATGCCGACCCTGCTTTTGGTGGGGCAATATGACACCATGGCGGTGGAGGACATCGAGGAGATGGGGCGGCGAATCCCCCGCTCCCGGGTGGCGGTCTGCCCGAACGGCAGCCACATGTGCATGTGGGACGACAGCCAGGCGTATTTTGGCGCCTTGCTCGGCTTTATCCGGAGTGTGGAGGCCGGGGCGGAGGTGTGAGGTGCGCCGGAGGGAGAGGCGGTACAGCTGCACCCTCGTGGCGGCCGCACCCCCACCCCGGGGCGGCCGCGCGCTCACCCTGGGGACACGGTGGGAAAGGGAGTGTGCGGGGAAGGGGCGGGTGGCCTCTGGGCCGCCGGCCCCTAACCTGTATTCGTTAAGTCTGAACGGATGAGTGTTGCCAATAGTCACGAATCGCGTCGCAAACTTCCTCGTAATGATTGTCAAGAAAGTTCATGATTGTCTTCGCTTCCTTGGGCCCGCGGACCATTTTCATTTTTCACATTGCAAATTCCCGGCGACAACGCTACAATGAAGGCTAACTAATGTTAATTAGGCTATATAGGAGGAGTGTCGGATTGTCGACCAGAGAGGAACTGCTGAAGGCGGCGTGCCGCCATTTTGGCGAAGGAGGCTATGGATCGACCCCGCTGTCGGCAATCGCCGGGACGTGCGGGATCAGAACACCGTCGATCTACGCGTTTTACAAAAATAAAGATGCCCTGTATCTGGCGGCGTTCCGCCATGTTCTCGAGTCGCATTACCTGTTCCTGAAACGCGCCGTGGAAGCGAAAAAAGATGCGCCCCCGGAAGAGCAGCTCTTCTCAATCCTACGGGGTCTCGTCGACTTCCACGACCAGGAAACGGAACTCACGCAATTTTATAAACAAGCCTACCTGGTGCCCCCCCACCACCTCAAAGCCGAGATGGACGAGACGTTCCGCCATTACGACCGGCTGCTGTCCGCTCTGGTGGATGGAATTCTCCAACGGCTCATCGACGAGGGAATCGTGGCCAAAGGAAACAGGCAGGCTGTCCTGGCCGCCTGGTTCTGCCTCATGGACGGTATCTTTCTCGAAATGTTTTACTATCCCAAAGAAGAACTGGACGAGCGCCTATGCATGATTTGGAAGATTTTTTGGGATGGGCTCAAGAATTCTCGTACAGATGACAGGAGTGACTCCCAGTGCAAGAACTTGTGAACAGCAACGACTACGAACGCCAACCCGTCCCTAAGGAAGAAAGACAGGCGTGGTATCGCCTGAGCGCCGTCTGGATCGCCATCGGCATCGACCTGTCCTCGGTTCTGCTCGGGGTACAGATCGGCAACGGTCTGAGCTTCGGCCACGCCCTCGCCGCCGTTTTTGTCGGCTCCCTCATCCTCGCCGCCATGAGCGCGGCCAGTGCCTACGTCGGGGCGGCCACGGGCCTGTCCACCGCTCTTCTCACCCGTCAGATCTTTGGCGAATGCGGCGCCAAACTCATTTCCCTGATCCTCGGCGTGTCCCTGCTCGGCTGGTTCGGCGTCCAGGCCGGCTTTTTCGCCGAGAACGCCCACGCCGTCACCCACAGCGTGTTCGGGCTCAATTGGAACGTCCAGTGGTTGGCGGTCATCGGCGGTCTCCTGATGATGACCTCAGCAATCTACGGGTATCGGTCTATTGAAAAATTGAGCGTAGTCGCCGTACCCCTCCTGGTGATCCTGATCTTTCTCGCAATCGGTCTGGCCGGCGTCCGCTACGGATGGGCCGCCCTGCATCACCCGGCCATCCAACCCCTCTCTTTTGGGATGGCCGTCTCCTTGGTCATCGGGATTTTTGTCGTGGGGGCGGTGATCGCGCCGGACATCGCCCGGTGGGCCCGAACCAAAAAAGAAGCCATCCTGGCGGCCTTTGTGGGATTTCTCATCGGGAACAGCTTTATGCTGGTGGTCGCCATCATTTTGTCCAAGCTCACCAACACGGAAAATCTCACTCAAATCTTTATCGGCCTCGGGCTGGGGATTCCGGCGATCATCGTCCTCACCCTCGCCCAGTGGACCACGAACACCAACAACCTGTATTCTTCCAGTTTGGGCTTTTCTGTGGTGTTCACCAAGGTGCCCAAACGGCTCATCGCCATGGTGGCCGGGATCTTGGCCACGGGAATGGCGTATTTTGGCATCTTCGACCACTTCATCACATTCCTGTCCATTATCACCACGCTCATCGCCCCTATCGGCGGCGTCTACGTCGGCGAATATTTTTTCGTCGACGCCGAGCAACTCCAGTTTCGGGCGGACATCCCCCACCGATGGATCGGACGTTCCGCCCTCAGTTGGGCGGTGGGTTCTTTACTGGCCTTCGCGACAACGCCGGTCCCGGATGGGTTTGGCTGGTTTTCCCTGACCACGGTACCGGCCCTGGACGGGTTTTTGGCGGCCGCCATCGTCCAGGTGCTGGTCGGTCTCCCCGAGCGCCGGCGGGCATCGCATCCGGAGGAGACTCCGAATCAGGCCGACGATGCCCAGCAGGGCCAGAATCCCAACCCGCAACAGCTCTGAAAGAGGTGAACCTTCGTGAGATACATCGACGAACAAGCTATTGAACGCATCACTCTAGGCGCCACTTTGCTCGGGACCGGGGGAGGCGGAGACCCGTACATCGGCAAGATGATGGCTCTACAAGCGGTGAGGCGATATGGCCCGGTGGCTCTGGTGGCCGCCGATGAGTTGTCCCCGGACGAGCTCGTGGTGCCAATTTCGATGATCGGCGCCCCGACGGTTCTTTGGGAAAAAATCCCATCCGGCCGGGAGATGGTCAAGATTCTTGAATTGATGGAAGCCCACCTGGGCAAGCGAGCGGCAGCCGTGATGCCCATCGAAATCGGTGGGGTGAACTCGTTGATCCCCATCGCTGTGGCGGCGGAGAAGAGTCTTCCGGTGGTGGACGCAGACGCCATGGGCCGGGCCTTTCCCGAAGCCCAAATGGTAAGTTTTTACCTCGACGGCCTGGTGCCTAACCCCGTGACCATGGCCGATGAGAAAGGAAACACCGTGCTGTTTCACCCGGTGGACGCCGTCTGGTCCGAGCGGCTGGCCCGGAGTTTGACGGTTCAGATGGGGGCCTCGGCGGCCATGAGCGATTACGCCTTGACCGCCGGCCAAGTGCTCACCAGCGGCATTCTCGGCACCTTGTCCCTAGCCGAGGAAGTGGGCCGGCTCATCCTGGAGGCCCGGCGCGAAAACCGGTCGCCTGTCCAGGATCTGCTCGACACCTTGCACGGATTTCGGCTATTTACCGGCAAAATCAGCGATGTCACCCGCCGGCTGGAGGGCGGTTTCACGAAGGGGGAGGCGATTTTGGAGGCACTGACGGGGAAAACGGGGGAATCACTCTCCCTGTATTTTCAAAATGAATACCTGCTGGCGGCTAGCGGCGACCGGATTCTGGCCTCGACCCCAGATCTGATTGTCGCCCTGGACGCCGACGTCGGTACGCCAATCACCAGCGACCGGCTGAAATACGGCATGCGGGTGGACATCCTCGCCTTTCCAGCCCCTCCAAAATGGCGAACCCCGAAGGGCATTGAGGTGGCTGGACCGCGTTATTTTGGCTATGACGTCGATTATGTTCCTGTGGAACATCGCGTGGCCGCAGCCGCGCAATGATGTGCAACGAAGGAGGAAATGCCATTGGTCGGCTATCGAATTGGGATCGACGTCGGGGGAACCAACACCGACGCCGTGATTCTCGATGAACAGGATCGGGTGATTGCCCAAGTCAAAACAGCGACCACGGAGGATGTGGCCACGGGGATTGAGACGGCGCTCAGCCGGGTGTTGGCGAGCGCCCGAATTGACCGCCGCCAGATCCGGCACGCCATGCTCGGGACCACCCAGTGCACCAACGCCATCGTTGAACGGCAACGCCTGTCCAGAATCGCGGTGCTGCGGATCGGGGCTCCGGCCACCCTGGCCGTAGAACCGCTGGCCGGGATTCCCGAGGATCTGAAACAGGCGATGATCCATTATGTAGAGATCGTCCGGGGCGGACATGAATTCGACGGTCGGGAGATCGCCCCTCTAGACACCGAGGCCATCCGGGCTTTTGCCCAGTCCGTGAAAAATCGCGTGGACGCCGCGGCGGTGACGTCGGTGTTCGCCCCGGTCTCCCCGGATCACGAAGAACGGGCGGCGGCGATTTGTCGGGACGTGCTGGGGGCGGATTTTCCCGTTTCCCTGTCGCATCGAATCGGCAGCATCGGACTGATCGAACGGGAGAACGCGACGATTCTTAACGCTGCCCTCACCGGAGTGGCCCGCCGGACCGTTCAGGGATTTGAGGCGGCCTTGGCCGGTCAAGGGGTGAACGCCCTTACATTTTTTGGTCAAAATGACGGGACGTTGATGGGCGCGGAGTACGCGATGCAGTACCCGATTCGCATGATCGCCTGCGGGCCGACGAACAGTCTGCGGGGAGCTTCGTATTTGACCGGGCTGGAAAATGCTGTCGTGGTGGATGTGGGAGGCACCACCACCGATATCGGCGTCATCGCAAACGGCTTCCCCCGGGAATCGGCGGTGGCGGTGGAGATCGGCGGCGTGCGGACGAACTTTCGCATGCCTGATCTGGTGTCGGTGGGGATCGGGGGAGGCACAGTGATCCACTTGAAGCCAGGTGGCGGATTTAGCGTGGGGCCGGAGAGCGTCGGATACCGACTGACGGAAAAGGCGCTGGTATTCGGAGGGGACGCGTTGACCTTCACCGACGTCGCCGTGGGGTTGGGGAAAGTGGCCATCGGCGATTCGACTCGGACGGCAAGTCTTGACAAGGAGTTACTCATGGCCATCTACCGAGACATTATAGCGAGGATCGAAGAGGCCGTGGACCGGGTCAAGGTGAGCGGCGACGCCGTTCCGGTGGTCCTGACGGGCGGTGGCAGCGCCCTGTTCCCCGACGTGCTAGCGGGCGCCTCCCAGATCATACGTCCGGCGCATTTTAACGTCGCCAACGCCATCGGGGCGGCCATTGCCCAGGTAAGCGGGGAAATCGAGCGGGTGTACTCCCTGGAGAAGACGGCGCGCACCGCCGCCGTGGAGGATGCCAAGCGCCGGGCTGTGGCAGTGGCCGTGGAGGCCGGGGCCTCTCCGGAGACTTGCCATGTGGTGGATATCGAAGATGTGCCCTTGGCATATCTG
The DNA here is from genome assembly GCF_023512215.1 of Kyrpidia sp. NCBI lineage: Bacteria > Bacillati > Bacillota > Bacilli > Caryophanales > Alicyclobacillaceae > Kyrpidia > Kyrpidia sp. Next base: position 11,162 of record NZ_JAILZZ010000068.1, read on the forward strand.
CCCGGCAACGCGACACGGATCAAGGTGAAGGCAGCGGGGGATTTGGTCGGATAAAAAGTAACGGGTATACATGACCGTCGTTGCACCGCGCTTGGCGCAGTAGGGGCCGCCCTTTGCCAGGGGTGGCCTTTTATCGCCTCCTGGCCCCGCGGACCTGCCCCAACAACTCCGGCGATCGAGGTATCGAGTAGGAGGGGGCGGCTAGCCCCCGTCCTCTCACACCACCGGACATGCGGGTCCGCATCCGGCGGTTCACCAA
>NZ_JAILZZ010000069.1:0-11322 GCF_023512215.1 Kyrpidia sp.
TTCGTCTTTTGACCCGACAATGGCAACTCTCTTTTTTCTCCGACGAATCCGACGCGAACGGCGCTCCGCCACGCACCGACCACCCCGCCGGTCATGCCGCCCATCCCGCCCCCCATCATGACGTTGACAATCGACATAAAACCCATCATGTCGGGCACACGACGCATGAACAACACCCATCCAACGGCAGCCAGGACCGTCCCGACCGTCGATCCGACCACTCCGCCCACCATGGCACCCATCAGGGACCACATGGCTCCATGTTGCTTGTGGATTCCGACGACCTCAAAAGGGTGATTCGTCGAAGACAACAGATCTTGGACACCTTTCAATCCGATCCTGAGTCCCAAATAACTGCCGGAAAGGGAACCTGCGCCGGCGAGGATCAGGGTCAAAAAACCGGATGTACCCGCCAGGAAATCGAGGATGCCGCCGAAAAGAGCTGCGGAAAAGCTGCCCCATGCACAGCTCCATCCCGTTGTCCGGTACAGTCGATCCACGATGTTGACCACCTTTCTCTGTATAATGAGTCCCAAAGTCCGTCACCGACCGGGTATGAAGAAACACCCATTTGGATATATAAAAAGTTCATTCTAATATTCTACAATAGTCTTGTGAATCCAAGACGAACCTTTAAGTCGAGCCCGACTTCGGCATGCCCGGCTCCCCGGGATGGGAGCCATCTCGATGAGTTGTCGAATCGGCCTCCAGTTCAGCCAAGGAGATGATCAACGGTGTCAAGGATCGATGAAGCGCGCGAGATGTTTGCCCGTATGGAACAGGCCTGGTCGGACGGAGAACGAACCGCTCTGTTGACGATTACCCAGGTGAAAGGCTCGGCTTATCGCCTTCCCGGCGCCAAAATGATGATGACGGAAAAAGGGAAGATGCTGGGAACCCTCAGCGGCGGTTGCCTCGAGTCGGACCTTTACGGATGGGCGGAAAAAGCCATTGAGGAAGGCAAACCCCGCCTCGTCCATTATGATCTCAGTGAAAGCGAGTTGTGGTCCCTCGGGATTGGTTGCAAAGGAACCATGGAAGTCGCCATTTTTCCCGTTCATTCCTCGGATCCGTTTTGGCAATCGGTGCGGGAGGCCGTGGCCCAAGATCGCGTCATCTCGTTGGCCATCGAACTGCCGACCGGGGTCCGCGCCGCATTTGAAGGCACGAATCCAATCGCCGGAGATATGGACGCGTTGCCAGCAGTCGTCGCGCAACAATTGATGCAGCGCGTCTGGAGTCGGACGAGGGCGGAGGTGGCCGTTGTCGATGGCCGGCGCTTTTACGTCGACACGATGAGGCCGAGCGAACGGCTGATCATCTGCGGTGCGGGCCACGATGCGGTGCCCGTAGCGGCTCTTGCCGCCAAGTGCGGGTTTCGTGTCACCGTGCTCGATCCGCGCAAAGAATTTAACGGGACCGGCCGTTTTCCCGCGGCCGAACACCTGGTGGTCGAACCGGATCAAGCGGATCCTGCGCAACTGTCCGCCAGCTGGTGGGTGATCATGAACCACCTGCAATTGCGGGACGAAGCGGCGTTGCGTTTGGCGCTGCAAGCCCATCCCAAGTTCGTCGGCGTACTCGGTCCCGTGTCGCGAACCCAGGAAATGCTGAACAATATCGGGGCCGACTTTGACAGCGGTCCGATCCATGCTCCCATTGGACTGGATATAGGCGCAGAAACGATCGACGAAGTGGCGGTTTCGATTGTGTCGGAATTGCTCGCCGTGCGATCCGGCCGATTGGGAGAATCCCTGCATGGGCGGGAGAAAATTCATGGTTGACGCTTCAACGGGGCGGCTTGGGGCGCCGCTCCTCGCATTACCCCGCCCAGCACCGCTTTTTTCCAAGTCGCCACATCGTGGACATCGACAAAGGTGTCGATGTACGGCAACGCCATCGACATCCCCGTCGAAGTCGGCTCATATCCCGGCTCGCCGAGCAGTGGATTGATCCACACCACGCGTCCCGCTCGGTCCGCCAGGTCGCGCATGGAGTTGTGCATGTGCTCCGGATGGCCGGCATCATAGCCATCCGACGCGATGATGACGCACGTGTGGCGATGGAGCAAACCGGGATACCGCCGAAGCAATTGTTCCAACGCTCCGCCGATCCGGGTGCCGCCTCTCATTCCCGGCAGATCGGATGATGGAATGCCCGAAACCCCTTTGCGGGCGATGAGCGATGTCACCCGCAGCAGCCGCGTGGAAAAGAGAAAGATTTGCGTGCGCGCCCGGGCCCGGGTGAACGACCAGGCAAGAGACGTGAGAAACGGCGCATAGGGCTTCATGGAGCCGGAAATGTCGAGGGCCAGGACAATTCGCGGCCTGTCGGGACGGCGCCGGCGCATTTTCAGGACGAAGGGCTCTCCGGCGCGGCGCAGGGCGCTCCGCATGGTTTGGCGCAAATCGATTTTCTCCCTTCCCCGGGATCGCCACTTGCGGCCGCGCGGTGCGTTCATCGTGCGCACCGCCAACCGGGTGAGATGAACGACCTCCTTTAACACCCGATCGTCCGCCCGCAATGCGAACCGCTCACCAGTGTCCGGATGATATCCGGCGAGAAACCCCTGCACCGTTTCCGCCGGCGGACGCTCCGCCCGCCGACCGCTGCCGGTTCCGCCGACCGATTCATCCGGCTGCAGGCGGCGCTTTTGCTTCAGTCGAACTCCCCGACCACAAAAGTATCGTTCAAACAAACTGGGAAAGATGCCCCATTCGGCGGGTGTTCGGGAGTAAATCGCCCGAAAGGCGTTGCAGACTTCGTCCATGCGGTCAAGGTTCAATTCTACCAGGGCGGCGATGGCGGTCAACGTTTCCGAAATCCCGGCGCGAAATCCATAGTTTCGCAGCCAAGGCGCGAAGTGGGTCACCTGCGTGACGATGTCGCCTGTCAACCCGCCAATCCCGTCAGCGGTCAGGCGTTCCATAGCACGTCGAGCCCCCTCTCCCGCACAAGGTCCAGGTCTTCCTGGGTTTTTAACAAACATCCGAGGGTCACCCGGATCACTCCTTCGTTCAATTCCTGCGCTTCTAATTCCATCAGTGCCTTGGCAAAATCGATCGATTCCGCCAGTCCCGGGGGCTTGAGCAAGGACAACTTGCGCAACCTCCGCACGGCGCGCGCGATCTGCTTCGCAAGTTCGGGCGCGATCCGCGGCACATGTAAAGAGACAATGTCCGCCTCCTGTTCCAAAGACGGGTAATCGACCCAAACGTACAGACAGCGCCGGCGCAGGGCGTCCGACAGGTCCCGGGTGCGATTGGAGGTCAACACTACCATCGGAGGCTCATCGGCGCGGAACGTTCCCAACTCGGGAATGGTCAATTGGAATTCCGACAGAAATTCCAGCAACAGCGCCTCGAATTCTTCATCGGCCCGATCCACTTCGTCAATCAGCAGCACCGGAGCCGGCCTTTCCCGCAGGGCCCGCAAAAGCGGGCGCTCGATGAGAAATGGCTCGCTGTAAAGGGCCGCCTGGTTCACGGTACCGTCGGAGAAAGCCGCGCGCGCCGTCAGCAGCTGTTTGGGGTAATCCCAGTCGTACAACGCCTGGCTCGCATCCAGTCCTTCGTAGCACTGCAGGCGAACGAGGTTTATTGAGCGAACGGTGGCGAGCGCTTTCGCCAGGGCCGTTTTTCCCACACCTGCAGGGCCTTCCAATAACAGCGGACGGGCCAGCCGCTGTGCCAAGTGCAGGACAGTGGCCAGCCCTTCGTCAACCACATAGTTTGCCTCCCGCAATTCCTCTTGCAGTCGGCGCACCTGCTCGTTCATCCGTCCATCCTCCACGTCCAGCTGTTCAACCTTCCTCCGGTGCGGCCGCGTCCGCCACGGCGGCCTCCGCTTCCGCCGCCGCATCGAGCAGGGCCTTTTGAAAATTTGCGAATACCTTTTGAATGATTTTACGCGCTTCTCCATCAATCAGCCGCCCGCCGAGGCTGGCGATCGGTCCGCTGATCACGGCATCGCACTGCCATTTCAGAAGGGTTCCGTTCTCCACGTCAGTGAGCCTGACTTCCACATTCATCTCGACCCCGCTGCCCATGCCCCCTCCCTTAATCGGGAGGGCCATCACCATTCCCGGTTCTACCACGGACAGTTCACAGGTCAGGTCAAACTTGCCGCGCACAGGTCCGACGCCCACCTTTACGCGAGCGTTAAAACGATTCTCACTCTCGACCTTCAATTCGAGCAAATCGGGAATACAAGGCCCCACTCGATGGGGATCGGTCATAAACTCCCAAACCTTTTCCCTCGGCAGCTCAAGGGTATATTCTCCTCCATATGTTCGCATGGCTCTGCCTCCCCACATGTTTTCAGTCAATGCTTGTGCCGCCGCCGATCTCCGGCCCAAAGCCCGGCCGTTGCCGACGGATCCCCATTCGGCGCCTCGTCAAGCGTGGCTCAGATAGGCTTCCGGATCGCGCGCAAAACGGTCCCGACACCCGGCGCAGCAAAACCCGTAGATCGTTCCGTCCAACACCAGACGGTGAGGAGACTTTTCCAAGTCCACGGTCATTCCGCAAACCGGATCGATCACTTGTCGGGGGGCCGCAAGCTCTCGGCTGTCCGTGGCCTCTTCGGGTTCCGGATGCTTTTCGGCCGATTGTCCCCGCCAGCGCACCTGGGCGTGGCGGCGGCGGCGCTCCACGATTTGGGCCAGAATGCTGAGGGCGATCTCTTGGGGCCCCAGGGCGCCGATATCGAACCCCGCAGGTGCTGTGACGAAGTCGATGAATTCGCTCGAAGCACCCGCTGCCGCCAGATCGGTGCGCATGGCCGTCCAGCGTTTCGGACTGGTGACCAAGCCCAGGTACCGGAGCGGCAGGGCGGACAGGGCCAGCAGTCCGTCGACATCGTATACCCCCATCGTGGCCACCACGCCATAGGCCGCCGTGCCGGTGTGAAGATCCAGTTGATTGCGCAGCCTGGTCGGCGGTTCGTCCGCAACGCCGCCGGGTGCCGCCTCTTCCAGAGAGATCCGGAGCGGCGCCAGGGCGAATCGGGGAGCCCATTCTTCCAGGGCGAGGGCGATCGGGGACGTTCCCACAATGATCAGCGGGGGATCCATGTTCTTGGGTTCCAGAAACAGTTCCACCGTGCCTTCGGATGCGCACGTCATGGACAGGACCGTCACATCTTCCTCCACCCGGCCAGGCGGCTGTGACGTGACCAGCACGAGTTTGCTCTCGCCGGTGCGCAGGCACTCCTGCGCTTGGCCGATCACCAGATCCCGCGTACAATGGCCGCCGACAAAGCCTTTCATCTCGCCGTCCGCCGTCACAATGGCTTTATCGCCGACCGTCGCCGAACTGGGCCTCTTGCGACGGACCACCGTCACCATGACATACGGTTCGGCCCGTTCATCCAACCTTTTCGCAGTCTCCCTGAGATTGTCCATCCGTTTGGCCCGGCGGCACCAAAACCGCCGGGCCTTCCCTCCTCCGTCCAGGATGGCGATCGAAATCACTCGTCGATGCCGTGTTCCCTCAAGATGCTCCATACCTTCCACGGAAAAATCGGCATGTCGATATGCTCCACGCCAAGCGGCGACAGGGCATCCACCACCGCATTGACGAACGCCGCGGGAGAACCGACATTCGGCGATTCGCCCACCCCTTTGGCACCGATGGGATGGTGCGGCGACGGCGTCACCGTGCGATCCGTTTCCCAATGGGGCGTGTCCAGCGACGTGGGAACGAGGTAATCCATCCAGTTCGGCGCCAGACAGTTGCCGTCCGCATCGTAGGGAATGTCTTGCATGAACGCGATCGCAAACCCTTCGGTGAGACCTCCGTGCACCTGGCCTTCGACAATCATGGGATTGATCACGTTGCCGCAATCATCGACGGCCACGAAACGCCGAACCTTGACGGCACCCGTGCCTTTGTCGATGTCGACCACGGCGATGTAGGCCCCGTTGGGAAAGGTGAGATTCGGAGGATCGTAGTAGTACGTCGCCTCCAAGCCCGGTTCCATGCCCTCCGGCACGTTGGTGTAGGCGGCAAAGGCGATATCTTTCATCGAGACCGATCGACCCGGCAACCCTTTCACCGTGAAGGCCAGGCCATCCCAGATCACATCGTCTTCGCCGACCTCCAACAGATGGGCGGCGATCTTGCGAGCTTTTTCCCGAATCCTGCGCCCGCAGAGTGCGGCGGCGCCGCCGGCCGTAGGCGTCGAGCGGCTGGCGTATGTGCCCAGCCCATAGGGCGCCGTATCGGTGTCGCCTTCTTCGATCAACACGTCATCCGCGCTGAGTCCCAGTTCTTCCGCGATGATTTGGGCAAAGGTCGTTTCGTGTCCCTGACCCTGGTGCCGCACACCGAGCCGGGCGATCACTTTGCCGGTGGGATGTACGCGGATCTGGGCACTGTCGAACATCTTGATCCCCATGATGTCGAAGGTGTGTCCCGGACCGGCGCCGACAATCTCGGTGAAGGTCGAGATGCCGATCCCCATGAATTCTCCCCGGGCGCGCTTTTCCGCCTGTTCTTTGCGCAGTTCGGCGTATCCGATGCGCTGCAGCGCGAGATTCAGTGTTTTTTCGTAGTCCCCGCTGTCGTATACCCATCCGGTCGGCGAGTGATACGGGAACTGATCCTTCCGGATGAAATTGCGGAGGCGCAGCTCGGCCGGATCCATCTGCAACCGCCGAGCCAATACGTCCATCACGCGTTCAATCAGGTATGAGGCTTCTGTGACGCGGAATGAACAGCGATAGGCCACCCCGCCCGGAGCTTTGTTCGTATAAACTCCGTCCACCTCGACAAATGCTGATCTGAAATCATAAGATCCTGTCACAATACTGAATAGTCCGGCCGGGAATTTGGACGGATCGGCGGCGGCGTCAAAAGCACCGTGGTCGGCGATCGTCTTCACCCGGAGCGCCAACACGCGGCCGTCCTCCCGGGCCGCGATCTCGGCCGTCATGTGGTAGTCGCGCGCAAAATTGGTGCTGGTAATATTTTCGGTGCGGGTTTCAATCCACTTCACGGGGACGCCCAATTTCAGGGAAGCGACGATGGCGCAGACGTAGCCTGGATATACGGGGACTTTGTTTCCAAAGCCGCCTCCGACATCGGGTGAAATGACATGGATCTGGTGTTCGGGAAGGCCGCTGACCATCGCGAGCACCGTCCGGTGGGCGTGCGGCGCCTGGGAAGTGACATAAAAAGTCAACCTCCCCGTGGCGGAATTGTAGTCGGCCACGCACCCACAGGGTTCGAGCGGTGAAGGATGGACGCGGGGAAAGCGCACATCCTGCTTGACGATCACCGGCGCGTCGCGGAAAAGGGCCTCGGTTTGCTCGCGGTCTCCCGCTTCCCAGTGGAAGATGTGGTTTGACTTCTTCTCTTTGTCTTCCCGGAGAATGGGGGCGTCCGGCTCAAGGGCCTTGAATGGGTCCACCACGACCGGCAAAGGTTCGTAATCGACCTCAATCAACTGGAGGGCGTCCTCCGCCTGAGCGCGTGTCTCGGCGACGACCGCGGCGACTTCTTGATACTGAAACAACACCTTGCCCGTGGCCAGCACCATCTGCGTGTCCCCCGCCATGGTCGGCATCCAGGCGAGGTTCATGCCGGCCAGGTCCTCGCCCGTGATCACCAGTTTGACCCCGGGTGCGGCCAGTGCCGCGGACGCATCAATGCGGCGGATGCGGGCATGTGCGTACGGACTGCGCAGCACGCACATGTACAGCATGTTCGGCAGCATAATGTCATCGATGTAGCGGCCCTTCCCGCGAATCAGTCGAGGATCTTCCTTGCGGCCGATCGACTTGCCCATGGGCCGCAGCTCAGTCTGTTGCAGTGCCACTGGCGGCCACCTCCCCCAATGCTTCTCGGGTTTTGTCCGCCATGGTGCGAGCGGCGGACTGAACGGCTTTCACGATATTCACATATCCTGTACACCGACAGATATTGCCCGAAAGCCCCTCGCGGATCTCCGCTTCTGTCGGCATCGGATTCTCCTGCAGGAGTGCGTAGGAAGCCATGAGCATGCCCGGCGTGCAATAACCGCACTGCAGCGCGTGTTCTTCCCAAAAAGCGCTTTGCAGCGGGTGCAGTTGACCGTCCTGATCCAGGGATTCCACGGTCAACACTTCGCGGCCGTTCGCTTGTACAGCCAGTACGGTGCACGACTTAACCGCTTTCCCGTCGAGAAGCACCGTACAGGCGCCGCAACTGGTCGTATCGCAACCGATGTGCGTGCCCGTCAGTTTGAGTTCTTCGCGCAGGTAATACGCCAACAATGTGCGCGGCTCGACATCCGATTCGTACAGGCGACCGTTCACTTTGACCCGGATGATCATTGAATGCCCACCTTTCCGTGCAGTTCTTCCGCAATTTCACGGAGTGCGCGTGAGGCAAAGATGCGTAACAGGTCCCGCTTATAAACCGCACTGCCCCGCAGGTCGTCTGTCGGGTCGGCATCTTCCGGCACCAGCTTTGATGCGGCCGAGATGGTCTCGTCAGTCAGAGGCTGCCCGATGAGCGCCGCCTCCGCCTTCGTTGCCCGCAGAGGAATCGGGCCGCAGGCGCAAATGCCGATGCCCGCGTCGCATACGAGGCCATCACCGCCAAGCCCGATGTGCACGGCCAAACCCGCGATAGCGAAATCACCGGCCTTGCGTTCCAGCTTCATGTACCGGGCGGCCACGGGTCCGGCGGGAGCCGGCAGATGGACCGCGATGGCGAGTTCATTTTCCTCCAGGGATGTCGCAAAGGTGTCCACGAAGAACTCGTCGATGGGAATTCGCCGACTTTTCTCCGGACTCCGCACTTCCACCTCGGCATGCAGGGCCATCATCGCGGTCCCCCAATCCGATGCGGGATCTGCGTGCACGAGGGAACCGCCGATTGTCCCGCGGTTGCGGATCAACGGATCGGCGATCCAGCGGGCGGTGCGGGACAACAGCGGGAATTGTTCGCGGAGTTCTGCCGAATGTTCCAATTCGGCATGGCGTGTCATTGCGCCGATCCGCAATGTTCCGTCGACTTCGCGCCAGCCTCGGAGATCGTCCACGTTGTTAATATCAATGAGTACGGCCGGGGCTGCGATGCGCAATTTCATCATCGGCAACAGGCTTTGGCCGCCCGCCAACACCTTGCCGTCGTAGCCGTACTCGGTCATGAGACGGATCGCCTCGTCGACCGATGTCGGCGCTTCGTACCTGAACGCATTGGGAAACACGGTAAAACCTCCTTTGCCTAAGAAATTCGATCGGTAAAACCTCCTAAAACGACGATCCAAGGAAGGTTGCTTCAAAAATTGGACAAAGATTTTTTCCGTTTCCTTAAAGTATTATAGAATGTTACAATAGGTATGGAATAGACCCGATTGGGTGTTTTTCGATACCCGATCGATGGGTTCCCAGCCGATCTCCTGCCGCTACAGCCTTCGAAAGGACGGGAGAGAGTCTATGCGTGAACCTTCGAATCAAGCTGAAATGGCACAGATTTTATCGGAAGCTTTGGAACGCCTGCAACCCTGGATGGAGGAGGGAATTGAACCGCTGCTGCAGGCCGCGGTTGACTATGCGCGAAAATTGGTGCGCGCCTCCTTCGCCGGGATTATCATCGTGGAACCCGAGGACCCGTTCGCCATCCGGTATTTGAAGGTTTCCGGCTGGCAATCGATGCCCGCCGAATTTCCAAAAGGGCACGGCATGTACTTTGTACCGGCAAAAACCGGCCACTCGCTGCGCGTGGAATCCATTTCCCAACATCCGCTATCCATGGGGGTGCCGTCGGGCCATCCGCCGGTCGAAGCGTTGCTGGCCATTCCGTTGAGGCACGGCGGGAAACCGATTGGCTGTATGTTTTTCGGCAAGCCGCCCAGGGCTGGAGCTTTTACCAAAAATGACGAAGACATTATGAACGGGTTTGCGTCATTGTGTGCGATTGCCATCTCATGGTGCGACCAAAAAGACGAAAACCGTTTTCACATTGTGGCGGAGGAACGGCGGCGAATTGCGGAGGAATTGCACGATTCGCTTTCGCAAACGTTGTTTGCGGTGTCCCGCGAGATTGACCGTCTGGAACGAATCCTGCCGACGGTGAGGGAGAAAGATGAAGTGCAGGTTCGGATCGCTCGTTTGCGCGAATTAACAGAACAATGTCAATCAGAATTGCGCACTATATTGTTCCGGCTCATGGATGATGAGGAAAAACCGAACGTGACCGCCTTGACGCATCTCGTGCAAGAATTCCAACGGGTGAGCGGGATTTCCACACGGCTGATTACGCACGGAAACTTCGGCCGCCTGAGTCTGTCCGTTCGGCAAGCCGTTCTTAAGATTGTCGCTGAAGCCTTGACCAATGTCTACCGCCATGCCAACAGTCCGGTCGCGGTCGTCCATGTTCTTGTGGAACCGGACCGGGCCACCGTCGCGGTGCAGGACGCGGGCGTCGGCATCTCCGACGAGGCTCTTCGCTTCATGAGCTATCCCACCGGACATTTTGGACTGTATTCGATGGCGCGGTCCGTGGCCGATCTCCATGGGACGCTGGATATCTTTCGCAATGACGACGGAGGAACCACCGTTCGCTGCACCTTTCCGGTCGACCCCGAGCAAGGGTCCATTTCCACAGGAGGTTTACAAGGGGGTGGAATCATTGGCGGAACGCATTGTTGTCGTGGACGACCATGAATTGGTTCAAATCGGTTTGCACACCCTTTTGACCGATCACGGATTGGATGTGGTCGGGTACGCCGGCACCGGATCGGAAGGACTTGCGCTCATTCAATCTCTGCAGCCGGATCTGGCCTTGATCGATGTGCGTCTGCCCGATATGAGCGGCATCCAATTGTGCCAGTCGGTACGGGAGGCCAATACACATATCCGGCTGGCCATTCTGACCGCATTGATGGATAAATATGTCGTTCATGCTTGTCTTCAGACAGGAATTCAGGGGTACTTGCTCAAGAATATGCCCGGAGACGAGTTGTTCCGCGCCATTCGAAATATTTTGGATGGAAAGTCGGTTCTCGATCCGGCGGTGACCGAGTATGCCCTGCGCTGGATTGAATCCCGCAAGGACAGTGAATCGGGCAAAGATGCGCTCGACTTGCGGGATGTGGAGATTCTGCGCCTGATGGCCCAAGGACGGACCAATCAAGACATCGGTAAACAATTGCATTTGTCCGAAAACACCGTCAAGGTCATTGTGAATGAGATCTATCGTCGCCTCGGCGTCAGAAGCCGCGTGGAAGCCGTCATGGAGGCGAACCGGCGCGGACTTCTGTGAACTGGGTTCTCTGTCCGGCATTCTTCGGGATTTTCGCCGGACCGGCCGGACGTCGGTGAGACGGGAG
>NZ_JAILZZ010000070.1:0-10823 GCF_023512215.1 Kyrpidia sp.
TAAAGGGCGCTCCAGCCGCGTTGTGGTAAAAGAGTGCCGGTCCGTGGTCTGCCACGTGGTCGCCGAGCCCGGCTTCTTGCAACTGTTCCAGGGTCGCATCTTTGGTGAGTTTGTACACCATCGTGGCGATCATCTCCAGGTGACCAAACTCTTCGGTTCCGATGTCCGTAAGCAGGCCCGCGATCCGATCGGGAATGGTGTAACGCTGATTGAGGTATCGGAGGGCGGCGGCCAACTCCCCATCCGCTCCGCCGTACTGTTCGATCAAATATTTGGCGAGCCGTGGGTTGCACTGGCTCACCCGGACCGGGTATTGCAGCTTTTTCTCATATACCCACATCGTCATCCCTCCTCGTCAGCGCCCAGGTTAAACTTGCCAGGGCCAAGGACTTTCCACCCATTCCCAATGATGGGCGGACCGCCCGTTGCCCCCGGCGGTCAAGGGTCCGAACCGTGTTTCGAACCCGGCCGCGATGGCTTTCCGGCGCTCGTTCCACGCTCGGTATTGTTGGAGCGCTTGGACGTCCCCCGGGTGGGTGTCCAGGTACAAATGCAACTCCATCAACACAAAATCGACCGTTTGCAGCTGTTCCAGCCACTGGTAATACTCTTCGGGTACGGGTGGTTTCATCAGTGATCCCCCCGATGGGGTTCCCCGTACGGGCTGTATAACGCCGGCCACAGGGTCCCCCGGTGCAGGGCCTCCCGGGCTGGGTACTGGGGCAGACCCGGTGGCTGAAATCCCAGGTACAGCTCTGGAGGCGTTTGGTAGAATTTTTGTCGGATGGGCGTACAAGGATCGTGGGGACTCACATAAGGGTAGTACACTTTTTGTTGGGTGAACACGGCACTCCCTCCCGCTGGGCATTGTTCACGCCATACTATGCGAAAGGACGGGCAAGAGCCCCGAATTTGGGCCTTTCTTCAACAGTTCTTCAAGATTGTCCGGTATAATGACATCAATCGAGGGTAAAGGACGGGGTCGACATGGAAGCGACGCTCTTGTTGGTGGACGATGAACCGCGGGTCCTGGACGTCATGGCGACGTTCCTGCAAGGGGAGGGGTTCCGAATCGTTACCGCCCAAACCGGCCGGGAGGCCCTGGAGGTTTTTCAGAAACATCAACCGGACCTCGTGGTCCTGGACTGGATGTTGCCCGAGATGAGCGGCCTCGATGTTTGTCGGGAGCTGCGTCGAATGGGCAGCGTGGGCATCATCATGGTGACGGCCCGGACGGAAGAGGCGGATAAGATCGTCGGCCTTGAGGTGGGGGCCGATGATTACATCACCAAACCCTTCAGCCTGCGGGAATTGGCTGCCCGAATTCGCTCGGTGTTGCGGCGCACCCAGGGGGGCGGGGACGAGCCTTCGGTGCTGCGCCGGGGTGATTTGACGATCGACGAGACGAAATTCCGGGTGTGGAAAGGGGATCAGGAGATTGTTCTCACCCCGACGGAGTTCAAAATTCTCGTGACCCTCGCTTCCAGGCCAGGGACGGTTTACAGCCGTCTGCAACTGTTACAAAGCGCCCTGGGGGAGACCTACCTCAACTACGAGCGAACGGTGGATACTCACGTTAGTCATTTGAGGAAAAAAATCGAGGATGATCCCGCGGAACCGCGATATATTCAAACGGTGTATGGGGTCGGATACCGATTCGGTGAGCGCCTGTGAAAGTCCGGGACAAATTGTTCTTGGGGATGGCGGCTCTGATCCTGTTCATGGCCGCCGTTTTTCTCACCATTTCCCAAGGGTATGTCAAACATCTGTTTCAGCAGTATGCAATGGCGGCCCGCCAGGGCCAGGTCCAGCAGTGGGAACAGCTGCTGGCTTATTATTATGTGCAAAATGACGGTTCCTGGGAGGGGGTCGGTCAGTTTGTGACGGCGGTGGTCAGCCAGCAGCTGGCGACGAAAAAGGAACCGTTGCGATTCTTGCTGTTAGATTCTCAACGACGGGTCGTGTTGTCCCTCGGTGTGGGCGGCGGCCATCCGGACCTTGGAACGGGTTGGGAAGTTCCGGTGACGGTCGCCGGACAAACGGTGGGGATTCTGTGGGTGTCCGATCAAAACATCCAGGGTCTCGCGAAGATTGAAGGTACGATTTTGCACTCGATGACCTTGGCAACGGTGACCGGCGTGATCCTGACGACGGTGGCGGCCCTCCTCGTAGCGGCCTGGTTGGCCCGGCGGATCACCGAACCGCTTCGGGCGCTCATCGATGCCACCCGGCGCATTCAAAAGGGGGACCTCGGGCCGAGGCTTTCCATCGCCACCCGGGACGAATTCGGAGAAGTGGCCCAGGCTTTTAATGAGATGGCCCTCCAGTTGTCGAGAATCGAAGAGACCCGCCGCCACCTGGTGGCGGACGTCGCCCACGAATTGCGGACGCCGCTGACTATCATCCAGGGGCAGTTGGAACTCATCCAGCAAGGGGTTAAGCGCGCCGAGCCTGAGACATTACTCCCTATTCAGGATGAAGTGATGCGGTTGACCCGCCTCGTCGGGGATCTTCATCAACTTTCGTTGGCCGAAGCCGGCCGACTTCCCCTTGAAAAAACATGGACAGATCTCACCGCCTTGGCTGGGCGCATTGTTGATAACTTTCAAATCGAGGCTGAGGCCAAGGAGATTACCCTCACTTTGGAAGCGAGCGATTCCATTCCCGTCTACGTAGACCCGCACCGGATGACCCAAGTGATCGTCAATCTGGTTGGCAACGCCCTCCGCTACACACCCACCGGGGGCGCCATCCGCATCGTCGCGCGACAGGAAGGATCGGAAGCCATCCTGGCCGTGTCGGACACGGGCCCGGGGATTCGGCCGGAACATCTCCCGCACATCTTTGACCGATTCTTTCGGTCTGACGAGGCTCGGTCCCGGGAAGAGGGTGGGACCGGCCTGGGACTGGCTATTGCCAAGGAGTTCGTCGAGGCTCACGGAGGCCGGATCGGTGTCGAATCCAAGCTGGGAAAAGGCACGACCTTTACCGTTCGCCTTCCTAAAGATTTAACGGTCAGCGATCGTACGTCTCCCCGCCCTGATGGCTTTCGTAGGGACCAACAGGACTGAGGAGGAATGAATTCCCAGAGGGGGCTGCTGCACGAAATCCCGGTAGCCCGGACACACTGTCAACGGGAGGTGAGGGATCCGTGACTGTGGCGTCTCAAGTAAAACAAACGTTAGCAGGTCTGAAATCGGCCCAGGCGTCCCTGGAGCAATTCGCCTTGCAAACGCAGGACAAAGCGGCCAAAAAAGCGTTTACCGACGCCGCCACCCAGACGCAGTCGATCATTAACACGCTGCAAAGCCGGGTGACGCAGATGGAACAGCAGGAACCGGAGTACAAGGGGTTCTGATTGCAAAAGCGGGGAGTTCAGCGGGAACTCCACCCGGGTTCCCGCTGAACCGCCTCCGCGTAACCCCAGGGCCGGCGGGGAGGTGGGCTGTCGTGGACGGGGCGGTCAGCGCTTTCCTACGCTCCATTGTCATCTTTTTCATCCTGCTGCTGTTTACCAAGATCCTGGGCAAACGGGAGATTTCCCAATTGTCTTTCATCGACTTTGTCTCGGCCATCACCATGGGCGACATTGCCGCCAACCTGTCCTATAATTTGGAAGGAGAAATGGGGAAGGGATTCTCCAGCCTGATGGTCTGGGTGTTTCTCCCGTTTCTCCTGTCGTATATGGCGTTGCATTTTAAATGGGTGCGGCGCTTTCTGAATGGCAATCCGGTGGTGGTGATCCGCCAGGGGAAGGTGATGGAGGATAACCTGCGAAAGGTGAGGTATTCCATTGATGATTTGATGCAACAACTGCGCCAGCGCAACGTGTTTCACGTGGCCGACGTGGAGTTTGCGGTGCTCGAGGCAAGCGGACAGCTGACTGTGCTAAAAAAGGCGGACTTGGAACAGCCGACCCGCCGGGATTTGTCGGTTCCGGCCGAGTTGCGCAATGAACCTCACGTGGTGATCGAGGACGGCCACATCAATCACGAGGCCCTCACCAAGGCAAATTTGGATCCCGGGTGGCTCTTGGCGGAGCTGGAGCGAAAGGGGGTCCTCTTATCCAATGTGTTTCTCGGGCAGGTGGATTCCCAAGGGAATCTGTATGTCGATCTCTATGACGATAACCTGCCAGTTCCGGCGTCAACCCATCGCCAGGCAACGCTCGCGCTACTGAAACAGGCTCAGGCGAATCTTGAGATGTTCGCCCTTCAGAGCGAAAAAATGGCTTCTAAAGGGCAATATGAGCAGTTGGCTAAAGATCTGGACCACGTGGTTCGGGGAATTGAGCCGTTTTTGCGGGGAGGCGGGGTAGGGTGAGGCCAAAAGACGCGAAGACCACTCCGACCCAGCGGGCCTATGCGGAACGTGTGATGAAGATTCGGAAACCCGTCCCGCTGGTGAAAAACTGCATCCGCGCATTTTTCGTCGGCGGGGTTCTTTGCCTGCTCGGGCAGCTGATTCAGACGGGATGGATGCGGTGGTTTGGCGTGGACAAAGAGATGGCGGCGGGTCCCACGGTGGCCACGTTGATCGCTCTCTCAATCTTGGCCACGGGGTTGGGTGTCTATGACCGCTTCGCCCAGTGGGCCGGTGCGGGGTCGGCGGTTCCGGTGACGGGGTTTGCCAATTCAATGGCCAGCGCGGCGATTGAACACCGGTCCGAAGGCCTGGTCCTGGGGACGGCGGCGCAGATGTTTAAATTGGCCGGGCCAATTCTCGCCTTCGGGGTGACTGCAGCTTTTTTCGTTGCCTTGGTCAAAGCACTGTGGGTCGCCGGTTCGTGAGAACCGGGAGGAGGTGGCGGAATGGGACGGGTAGGCCATCAAACCTATGTCTTCGAACGGCAGATAGGCATTCGTACCACCGGGGTGGTGGTGGGACAAAAAGAGGCGGAGGGGCCTTTAGCGAAGTATTTTGACCGGCTCCACGACGATATGCGCATGGGGCAGAAGACCTGGGAAAAAGCGGAACGGACGCTGCTCAAGGAAGCGATGGATCTGGCCATGCGCAAAGCGCAGTTGGAGAAAGAAGACATTCCTTTGTACATCGGCGGGGACCTGATGGATCAGATCACCACCACGAATTTTGCGGCGAGTTCCCTCGGCTCGATGTATTTGGGCATCTACAGCGCCTGTGGCACGACGGTGGAAGGGTTGGCCCTGTCGGCGATGATGATGGAGAGCGGCGCGGTGGACCGGGTGATGACCGGAGCAGTGAGTCACACATATGCGGCGGAAAAATTGTATCGATTTCCCAATGAGTATGGGGTTCAAAAACCTCCCTACGCCCAGCGGACCGTCACCGGAGCGGGTGTGGCCCTGTTAGAACCCGGGACGGGCCCCCGGGTGGAGGCGGCCACCTTCGGCAGGGTGGTGGATTCGGGACTGAAGGATCCTTTTGACATGGGCAGCGCCGAGGCCCCGGCAGCGGTGGCGACCATTGTGGCTCATTTGCAGGATCTCGGTCGGAGTCTCGACGATTACGGTCTCATTCTCACCGGGGATCTAGCCCGGGTTGGGCTCACCTTTGCCAAGCAGCTTCTGGAAGGCCAAGGGGTTACGCCAACCGAACGGGTTGAAGATTGCGGGGTGATGATCTACCGGGAAGACCAAGGGGCATTCGCCGGGGGCAGTGGAGCCGGGTGCTCGGCTGTGGTGATGTACGGGTGGGCGGTCAATCAGATGCGTCAGGGTCGCTATCGGAGGGTGCTCTTATGCGGGACCGGTGCGCTTCATTCTCCGACCAGCGTGAAACAAGGGGACAGCATTCCGGGGATCTGTCACGCGGTGAGTTTAGTCATGGATGGAGATGGGTGATTTGTTATAGGGCGCCCAAAAATTGGACAAAGATCCGCCAACTTCATATGGATATCCGGGGATGTCGCGGGTATACTGGGACACGACCTTTGAAAAAACGACCGGCCGAGTCGCCACAGTTCCGGAATTCCGGGCGTGGCGTACGGGGGAACCAAATGTGTGGGGTGAAATGACCCGGTGGTCATCGGGCGACCTTTCGACCGAACCCGGCAGCTAACCCCGGAGGCCGCCGAAAGGAGAGAGGGAAGTGAGCCCTTCCGTATGGTTGGTGCTGGCGGCATCGTTGTCGTTCGGCATGCAGTCGGTGGGAACAGGGGCGTTCGGTCCCTCCCTGTATCACGCTTTCTCGGTCAAATCTGATGGCGGTGACGGTGTCTCCGGATTGGCGAGTCGCTCCCTTTCGCCGACCGAGGCCGGGGCAACCGTGACCGTGCATCGCGGAGATGAGGGATCCAAGGCACAGCCGGCCCCGGCGCCGGGTGAATCGGCTGCTCCCGCTCCGCAAAACACTACCCAGGGCAACGGGCGGCCTGCGGAGGTCTCCGCACCGCCCGCCAAGGCTCCCGATCCGGCTCCCGTGAAGAAGGAAGTCCGGCAGACGGCACCAAAACCTGCGGCGACGGCGGTGAAGCCAGTCGTGAAACCCGTGAACCGACAGCCGGTTCAGCGGCAGGCGCAAGCGCCTTCCCAGGGGGCGGTCAGGACCATGACCGCCACGGTGTATGGGCCGGGGAACTCCGGCCCATATGGGGATGTGGATGCCTTTGGCCAGCCTCTGCGGGTAGGCGTTGTGGCCGTGGATCCGAGGGTGATTCCACTGGGATCCCGGGTGCTGATCAAAGGTTTTCACGCTCCGGGCATCTCGCCGGACGGTTTTTACGCCGTGGCCTCGGACATGGGAGGAGCCATCAAGGGCAATCGCATCGACGTGTTCTTGCCGCTGGATCAGCAACAACTGCTCGACATCGGGATGCAACAGGTGACTGTGCAAGTCTTGGGGAAGTAAAAGGA
Source organism: Kyrpidia sp. (assembly GCF_023512215.1). Classification (NCBI taxonomy): domain Bacteria; kingdom Bacillati; phylum Bacillota; class Bacilli; order Caryophanales; family Alicyclobacillaceae; genus Kyrpidia; species Kyrpidia sp. The sequence goes on from NZ_JAILZZ010000070.1 coordinate 6,834, forward strand.
GCGGGGCCGTTTTCAGGGGAGTTCCTGAATCGGCCCCTGTTTTTTGAAGGTGGAGCAACTTTGATGGGTGCCGGCGGATATGCAAGGATTGTCGGAATGACAGAGATTTTGTCGAAGGATGGACAAAAAGTGTTCCCAGTTTAAACCTATGCAAAAACCGCGGTTTTCTCATATAATCATATTTATAGGGAGCTAGAGAGATGTGAGAGGTGGTGGCCATGCGGTCCTACGATGAAGCGGTGGGTCTGTTGAAAGGGCGCGGTGTTCGCATCACCCCGCAACGGACGGCCATCCTCCAATACCTGTTGTCTCATCGAACGCATCCTACGGCAGATGAGATTTATCGGGCCATTCAACCGTCCTATCCCAATGTGAGCGTGGCGACGGTGTATAACAATCTGCGGGCGTTTCAGGAGGCGGGCTTGGTTCGGGAACTGACGGCCGGAGATCACGCAAGCCGCTTTGATGTCAATATGGTCCCGCACCATCATGCGGTGTGTGACCGTTGCGGCAAGATCGTCGATTTTTATCACCCGCAATTGGACGGGCTGGCCGAGGCGATGGAAGAGGAACTGGGCTTCGCGGTGACGGAACAGCGGATCGAGGTTCACGGTCTCTGCCGGGAATGCCGTCAGCGGCCTTCTTGAGGATGGCGTTAAGTAGAATAGGAATTTCGGCCGCACATGCCGATCGCGATGGAGGCGAAAGATGTTGCAGGGACGAAGGGTAGCCGGCATCGTTTTTGTCCTTGGGGTATTATTCCTGGTCGTCTTACAGTTCGTGATGGATCCGGTTCGACAAGCCAAAGATCCCGTAGCAGTGGCGAATAATTTTATCGGCTACGTAGAGCTTCAGCAGTTTGACAAAGCAAGTCAGTTTTTGAGCAGCAGTTTCCGCAACAGCGGCCAGGCGGACCACGTCCTGCGACAGTTGTGGCAGAACCTCGATCAGAACGCAGTGAATGTGAAGCTGGTCTCCAATACCGGTTCCGAGGCGAGGGTGCAGTTTTACAATGATCCTAACGCTGTGCTTGTTTTGACCAAAGAAGGGGATCGGTGGGTCGTCAGTAACTGACGAAAACGGCATTCGAAGGAACGGAGAGCCGTAGTCCAGGGCGAAGGAGAGCCTTGGCTACGGCCCTGCCCGGGGAGGCGGTTTGCCATCGCGGCGGTCTGGATCAGCGTCTTGTGTGTTGCGGAATGTTCGTCTGTTAAAATAAATTGGGGGGGTTGACACGGCGGCGAGTTGGCTTATATAATCATCCTTGCGTCTAGATCCCGAGGACGAACGGGGATTTGGACACTGAACTCCGGGACTCGGCAGTCAGGTGCCGAGGATTCAGAAGCGATGCCGAAGTGGCGGAATTGGCAGACGCACACGACTCAAAATCGTGCGGGGAAACCCATGTCGGTTCGAGTCCGACCTTCGGCACCACGTGGGGGTATAGCTCAGTTGGGAGAGCGCTAGAATCGCACTCTAGAGGCCAGCGGTTCGAATCCGCTTACCTCCACCAAATCGGGAATAATCGCAGGAGTACAGCTAGGTCTGACGGAGCCCGTCAAGCTTACAAGACTCCCCCTTTTCCGTTGTGAAACGACTACGGGAAAGGGGGTTTTCTTATGGCCAGGGCCAGGCAAGCCAGGGCAAAGCGGACGGTTCGGGAGAATCGTGTCAAGGTGTCCTGGCAGGATGCGATTGAAGAATATCTCATGGTTCGCAAGGCGGAAGGCCTTCGCCCTGCCACACTGAAAAGCCAGCGTCAGGTCCTGAGTCTGTTGTATCTGCGCTATCCGGAAACGTGGGAGAATCCAAAAGCGGGCGTTCTGAAATTCCTGAGCGAGGACATTAAGCCGGCCACCTACAACATTCGTACAGCCTACCTCAAGACGTTTTTCGATTGGTGCCGGAAGCAGGGATACATGACCGAGAATCCCATTGAAGGGTTCAAAAAGCGCAAGGCGGGGCACCGCATCGTGAATATCGAACCGGACGTCCTCCAGCGCCTCCTTCAACTGCCTGACCGCTCCACCTACGTCGGGCGGCGGGATTATGGCCTGATACTCCTTCAACTCGATACGGGCATTCGTCCCCGTGAGGCCGCCCGCTTGCTCCCGGATGACGTGAACCTGAGGTCCGGGGAGGTCTATGTGAGGGCGGAGGCAAGCAAGACGAAGGTTGACCGCACACTCCCCATCAGTCCCGCCACCGTCAAGGCCATCCGTGAGCTCCTGGCTGCAAGGCCTGAGTCCTGGGGGCCTGACGTGCCCGTCTTTGCGTCCCAGGACGGGACGGAACTGTCCCGTTACTCCTGGCTCGACCGTTTGCAGAAGTATTCGCGTCCCCTTGGCGTCCGTCTGACGCCGTATTCCCTGCGCCACGTGTTCGCTTTGGAGTTCCTTCGCAATGGCGGTCATGCCCTGGCTCTGCAAAAGATGCTGGGCCATGCTGACCTTACGATGACCAAACGTTACGTAGCTCTGACAGACGGGGATATGCGCCAACAGCATGACATGGCCTCGCCGTTGACCAAACTTCTGCCTAACCGCAAAAGGGGGAAAAGAGCAAGATGAAGCCGAAATACCTCTACGAGGTCAAGTCTCCAAACGGGCCGTGGATGCCATTCTGGGCCTATGACAGCCGGGACGCCAAGCGGCAGTATTGTAAGATACGCGGGCTCCGGCTCAATGACCATTGGACGGGCATGAGCATGCTTACGGCGAGGAAGGTCAAGAGCAACGGTTCACTTGCTAAAAACAGGTGAAACAGGTTCCGACGAATTGCGTCGTGACCTAAGGAATTGGAGGAATTTGCCTCTTTCTTAAAGAAAGAGGCAAGATATGGAATTATCAAGGGAGGATACCAACATGAGTGTTGAAATGCGCACCATCGAACTGCCCGACAAGACCATTCGGACACTCAAGACAATACTCGAGAACGTCCACGGTGACAAGTGGGAGATGCAAGCCGTTATCGAGGATGGGACCGTTCGCATAGCCCTTCACTTCGAGCTTGGGCAGCCCGGGAAGGACGGGAAGCCTAGACGCTGGGACTATGCGTTTGACAAGACGTACTTACGCCGGGAGTTCGACGAACGCCGGTTGGCCGCCGACCTTCGGGAAAGCCAACTTGATGGGCTTGCCGAGCTTGTTGAACAGGTCCGCGCCGAAAGGTATGCGTAAGTTACCCATACCTTCGGCGGGTGGGGAGGTAAGAAACGAGCATGACCTACCAAGATTACGTTATCGAACTGGATGACACGGTTGTCCATTTGGGCAGGGTCTCGTTCGGAGGCGGCGCATGGCGTTGGATGATTCAATTTCTGGACGACGAGAAGGTTCGCGTTGTCGTTCACGACGAAAGGGACGTCTCGGGCAGGAGCAGACGGGGGATACCACGGTTTACATTCGACAAAACTTACAGCGCTTCCAATGGGCAACGGATAGCGGACGACTTGAGAGAAATCCGACTGGACTGGCTTGCGGAGGCCGTTGAGCAGGTCTTTGTGAACGAATGACTGCGGCGAGGGGTCGGGACGCCTGTCCCGGCCCTCTGTCGTCTGCTCACTGCCCCCAAAAGTGGGGGCACCTGCCCCTCAAATTTGAGGGGCGTCTGACAAGGAGGACAACCACCCCAAAAGTGGGGCCGTTGAATAGAAATGAACCGCCTCAGAATTGAGGGCGTTAGACGGGCTCAACGTTGAGCCGGTTGTCTCCGACGGGCCCAAAATTGGACCGGTTGCCGCCATCGTAGCTACTGGCCTCAAAAGTGAGGCCACCTGCCCGTCAAATTTGACGCTCAGCTTTTTGGAGCCCTAGACCCGAAACCATCTCTATCCCCGTGGTCTTACTCCAGGAAGGGGGGACGAGATTTCATCCTCCCCGCGCGAACAACCAAAACAAAGGAGAGGAATGCTAGTGGGTAAGGGTGTGACGCTTGTCGGGGGCCTTGTGCTTGTCGGAACGCTTTTGGTGGGATGCGGAGCCAGTCCGG
>NZ_JAILZZ010000016.1:0-56440 GCF_023512215.1 Kyrpidia sp.
GTTTCAATGATGGCGTTTTTTTCTCCGGGAAGAATGTACGAACCCGTGCGGCCGGACAAGCCGCGTTCCATCAGATCCACCATCCAAATCCCGTCTCCGAGATCGAATAATGAGCGGTTCAACAGGCAAGACTCCCTTCCGTGGTAAAATCAGCGCGCAGGTCAAAGCGCGGCGACCGGGCTGGGCGTGCGGGGTCGCCCGCCGACAGGTTACCCTCATTGTACCACGGCCACCCCCCCGTCTTTTAACCCGAAGCGGGCCGCCGGTTGGGGCCTGGAGAAGTATAGGCGGCCTCCGGCACCTCCCCGGTGCGGGTATACCTCGAAATGTTTAACAGCATCCCCGAAGCGGCCAGCTTGATCAACAAGGAACTACCCCCATAACTGATGAAGGGAAGCGGGACTCCGGTGACGGGGAGGATTCCCGTCACCGCCCCGAGGTTAATGAAAGTGCTCAGTCCGATCATGGCCGTGATGCCCCCGGCGGTCAAAGACAAAAAGCGATCCGGAACATGCAGGGAAATCCACAACCCCCGCCAAACGTACAGGGCAAAGATCGTCACCAGGGCAATGGCCCCGATAGCACCCAGCTCCTCGGCGATGACGGCGAAGATAAAATCTGTGTGGGATTCGGGGAGCCACAGATATTTTCCAATTCCATAACCGAGCCCCCGCCCGAACCACCCGCCGGAGGCAAAGGCGTAAAAAGCTTGGATCATCTGGTAGCCGTCCCCGTGGGCGTCTTTCCACGGGTTGAGAAACACTGTGAGCCGGGCCAGGCGATACGGTTCGAGCAGGATCAACAGGCCGATCCCCAGGCCGCCGGCCGCGACCAGGGCGGCGAGGTACCGAAGCGGTGTGCCCGCCAGAAATAATAAGGAAAACACGGTGCCCACGATGATCATCCCCGTTCCGAGATCCGGTTCGAGCATGATCAGCATGAAAACCACAAACGCAATGACCAGGGGCGGCATCATGGACCGCCGGAATTCCATGAGATGATGCTGGCTCTTATCGAGAAGATAGGCGCTGTACAAGATGACCGCCAGGCTGGCCAACTCCGAAGGCTGGAGGTTGATCGGACCCAGATCCAGCCACCGCCGGGCGCCGTTGACCGAGGTTCCCACGTGGGGGATGGCCACCATCACCAACAGTAAAAGGCTCACGACGAAAAGCGGCTTAGTCAATCGCCGAAGCCCTTGGGCACTTTGTTTCATGAACAGAAACAGGAGGATGAACCCCAGCCCCGCCCAAATGCATTGGCGCACAAAAAAATACGACGCCTGCCCGTACAGGGTGACCGCTGTCACGCTACTCGCGCTGTAGACCATGGTCAGGCCTCCACCGACTAGACACAGGATGAGAAAAAACAACAGAAAATCCGGGCGGTGTCTCTGCATCCTCTGCTTCCCTCCCCGTTCCCTGTCTCTACATTCGACGTCGGGACGAACAGTTCCTGTTGTTTGCCCGGGATTTCTGCGCTGCCGTATAATGGGGCCAGAACGGGGAGGAGGTGGTGTTTGCGTGTTAAAGGTAAAGGAATATACTCCGATCTCGTCCTCGGACGGCGTTATGCATCGTGACGCCGGGGTGGCGGACGGATTGGCGTTAAAAGAGTGGGCGGCGGCGATTCGGGCTCTGGACGCAGGGGATCAAATCCTCCTTTTACGAAAAGGAGGGATCATCGAGGAAACGAAAGATTTTCGCGTCCGGGGGACGAGCTTTTTTCTATACCCCACCTATGAGCATCAGAAGAAAGAGTTGGTGAAACCGGGGTGGCACAGGCAATTGGAAGAGACCCTCCGGGGTAGGGAAATGCCACCCACAGAAGTGGAAATTACCCACGCCGCCCGGGTGGTGGAAGATATTGAGCTACAAGATGAGGCGGCCCTGGCCAACCTCGGCGATTTGCACATCTGGACCGAAGACTACGCCAGCCAGCGCCTGCACTGGCGCCCCTATAAGCCTTTGCACGTGTTGGCCGTGCGGGTTTATCGTTTGGATGAGCCGCGAATCCTGCCGGTGCGGGAGAATTATCTCGGGTGCACGTCTTGGATCCGGCTTGAAGATCAGGTGTCTTCCCGGGGAGTCCCGGTTCTCGGTGACCAGGAGTTTCGGGAGCGGCTGGAGGCCGTACATCGGCGGGTGGGGTGGGCCGGTACGCCGTGACCGGCTCCGACGCTCCTTTTGTCGGTGCTTCTCGGCAGGGCGGCAAAAAAATTTCTTAGCATATGTGTCAGATTATCTAACACAAACAGTTGACCTTTCTTTCACTCCCATCGTATAATAGCCACAACGTTGGGAATGGGAGAGAGGAAGATGACTGTACAAGACGTGTTGGATTTGATCCGCGACAAAGGGATCAAAATGGTCGATTTTCGCATTGTGGACGTCCCCGGTCGTCAGCATCATGTGACGGTCCCGGCGACCCACGTGGATGAGGAGACTCTGCGGCGGGGCCTGCCTTTTGACGGGTCCAGCATCCAAGGGTTTCGGGGGATCGAAGAAAGTGACATGGTCATGCGGCCGGACCTGGATACCGCGTTCGTGGATCCCTTCACCAAGGTCCCCACTCTGAACCTGATGTGCGACGTATACGAACCGAGCGGTATTCGGTACGATCGGGATCCCCGGTTTATCGCCCAGAAAGCCGAGGCGTATCTCGAACGAACGGGAGTGGCGGACAGGGCGTATTTTGGTCCGGAATTAGAGTTTTTCGTTTTTGACGACGTGCGGTTCGACACCGGACAAAACGGCGCGTTCTATGCGGTGGATTCCGAGGAGGGAATTTGGAACAGCGGAAAAAGCGGGGAAGCGAATCTGGGTTACAAGATCCGCAACAAAAGCGGATATTTTCCCGTGGCGCCTTCGGACACCCAGCAGGATCTGCGCTCGGAGATCGTTCTCGCATTGGAGGAAGCCGGGCTTCCGGTGGAGCGGCATCACCACGAAGTCGCCACCGCCGGGCAGGCAGAGATTAACTTCCGGTTCGATACACTCACCAAAACGGCGGATCATGTCCTGTTATACAAGTATATCGTCCGGAATGTCGCCCGGAAATACGGAAAGGTCGCCACTTTCATGCCCAAGCCTCTCTTTGGCGACAATGGGTCCGGGATGCACGTCCACCAGAGCCTCTTCCGGGGTGAGGTGCCGCTGTTCTACCAGGAAGGAGCCTACGCCAGCCTCAGTGAGACGGCACTGCAGTACATCGCCGGGATTCTTTATCACGCTCCGGCTATTCTCGCTTTCTCGAATGCGAGTACCAATTCGTACAAGCGATTGGTCCCCGGGTTTGAGGCTCCAGTGAACCTGGTGTTTTCTCAGGGCAACCGCAGTGCCGCTATCCGGGTCCCCGTGGCGGGGGTTACCCCGAAAGCCGCCCGCATCGAATTCCGGACGCCAGATTCGACTTCGAACCCTTATCTGGCCTTTGCCGCTATGTTGATGGCCGGGTTGGACGGCATCCAGAAAAGGATGGATCCCAAAGCTCTGGGTTACGGTCCTTTGGACAAGAATATCTATGAATTGTCTCCGGCGGAGAAGGAAGGGATCCGCAGTGTGCCCGGATCTTACAGCGAAGCTTTGGCGGCGCTTGAGGCGGATCACGAGTTTCTCCTGGCGGGAGACGTGTTCAGCGAAGATTTCATTCACAACTGGATCGAGCTGAAAAAGACCAGCGAAGTCGATCAGGTGGCCATCCGGCCGCATCCGTACGAGTTTTACCTTTACTTCGATCTATAAAACCCAAGTGGAACCGGTGTACAAACCGGCATCGTCTTGCGCAACGGCACCTGGGGTGGGAGAGGCAGAAGCGGCCTTTCTCGCCTTTTTTGTTTTCGGCTTTCCCGGGTCCCATTTCCCTTTCGGGTTCCATATCATAATTGCGTGAGCGCCAAGGGACTGGGGAGGGAGCGCCGTGTGGGCGGCGTTGGCAGCGGCCGTTTTCATCGGTTTTCCGCTTGGCCTGAACATGCGCGGAGTGCTTTATCGGCCGCGCCCGGCGGACGTCTTGCTGATCCTCGGGGCCAAAATAAAGGGGACAGAGCCGGGCGCCGCGCTCAGGGCCAGGTTGGAAGCCGGGTTGGATCTGTACCGCCGCGGTTATGCGCCCCGGATTCTGGTCAGCGGCGGGCAGAGGCGCCCTGGAGTCCCCAGTGAGGCCGATGTGATGGCAGACTACCTGCGGGTTCGTGGGGTTCCACCCAGAGGGGTGATTCTTGAGGATCTTTCGTCAGATACGGTGGAGAACCTCCTGTTCTCCAGCCGCCTGATGAAAATTCACGGATGGCGCCGGGCTGTGGTGGTGACCAGCGCCTATCATCTCCCCCGGGCGCTCTGGCTGGCCAGGCTCGCGGGCTTGGACGCCTCGGGGTACGCCCCGGCCACCGCCGACGTCCTCGGCATCTGGATGTATGCCCTCCGGGAGATTCCCGCCTTCTGGCGTTCCTATCAAAAGTGGAAATGGTTGCAGGGCCGGGAATGAGCCCGGTATAATACACTATACCGTACTTGGAATGCTACAGGTGCCGGCCGGAGCGGCGCGACAAAGGGGGGAGCCCGGGTGGAAGAGTTGGAGTTGACCGGACAGCCACGACACAAAACGCCTGACGAGCTCAGCGGTTTGACGGCCGTGATTATCGATGGCGAGAACGTTTATGTGGACAAGGGGGCACTGCACGCCAAGAGCCGGGTGGAGCGGGGCATCTCATTCTCCGACGATCCGGCCCGGCGCGGGCAGGGCCGGCGGGTGGCGGTGGCATGGGTGTCCCTGGGGCGCAACGAGGAACATCAACCGTGCATCCACGGGCTGGGCGCCTGTGAGATGTGGGTGAACGAAGGAGATCAAACCGGCTATAAGCGGCTGGCGGAACACGTGAATCAGATGGATCAGGCGGTCAAAGGACGGGTGAACGTGGATGTTCTCGGTTCAGAGGAACGGCGGCGATTGGCAGACTTTTTTGCCGAGAATCACCGGGATGTGTGGGAGGCTTCGCCGGCGTCCCTGCGGGATGCCTTGCTGAGATGAAAATGGAGCGGGACTCGTTGGACCAGGGGTCGACGCCTTTGTTCACCGCCTTGATGGAGCATGCCCGGCGTCGGCCTCTCCAATTTCATATACCCGGACATAAGGCGGGGACCGGGGCGGACCCGGAATTTCGGGAGTTCCTCGGGGATGCCGCCTTTTCCATTGATTTGATCAACATTGCCCCCCTGGACGATTTGCACCACCCCGAAGGGGCGATTCGAGATGCCCAGCGGTTGGCAGCCGAGGCTTTTGGGGCGGATCATACATTTTTTTCCGTCCAGGGAACCAGCGGCGCCATCATGACGATGATCATGGCGGTGTGCGGGCCGGGGGACAAGATTTTGGTCCCGCGCAACGTGCACAAATCGGTCATGTCCGCCATCATTTTGTCCGGGGCCCATCCGATTTTTATGCCGCCGGAGATCGACGAACGGATCGGCATCGCCCACGGCGTCAGCGTGTCCACCGTTAGAACGATGTTGAATTGGCATCCCGACGCCCGGGCGGTGTTGGTGATCAATCCGACCTACTACGGAGTTGCCGCCGATCTTCGCGCCATCGTGGCCCTCGCCCACGACCGGAACATACCCGTCTTAGTCGACGAGGCGCATGGGGCCCATATCCATTTTCATGAAGATCTTCCGATATCGGCCATGGACGCCGGGGCGGATATGGCGGCTACCAGCGTCCACAAGTTGGGCGGATCGCTGACGCAAAGTTCGGTGCTCAACATCCGGGAAGGGCGGGTGGATCCTCGACACGTACAGGCCGTCCTCAGCATGCTGACCACCACGTCGACGTCGTACCTGTTGCTGGCCTCCCTGGACACGGCCAGGCGACAGTTGGCGGTGCGAGGGCGGGAATTGATCGCCCGGGCGCTGGATCTGGCCAGGGAGGCCCGGGAGCGGATCAATCGGATCGAGGGCCTGTATTGTTTCGGGGAAGACGCCCTGAAAGGTTCGGCGGCCGTGGCCTACGACCCGCTAAAACTCACCGTGTGCGTCAAGGATTTGGGGATCACCGGATACGACGCGGAGCAGATCCTCCGGGAGCGGTTCGGCATCGAGGTGGAACTGAGCGACCTGTACAACATTCTCTGTATTGTCTCCCCGGGGGACGGGGAGGAGGAAATGAGAGCGCTTGTCGAAGCCCTGAAGGCCTTGGCGGCGGAGTTTCGCCCCCAGATCGGCCAATATCCCGTGGAAGTGAAAACCCCGGTGATGCCTTTGCTCGCCATGACGCCGAGGGAGGCGTTTTATGCCGAGACCGACACCGTCTCCCTCCAGGAGTCGGTGGGACGGATCTTCGCGGAGATGTTGATGGTTTATCCCCCGGGGATTCCAATCCTGGTACCCGGGGAGATCGTTACCGAGGCCAGTCTGGAGTACATTCGCGAGCATATGAATGCCGGTCTGCCGGTGCAGGGCACCGATGATCCCGAGGTGCGCCGGGTGAAAGTTGTCCGCCGCCCGGTGGAAGAACTCCTTCGCATATAAGAACACGGGTATCAAAAAAACTCTCCAGTCCATGGCTGGGGAGTTTTTTTGTCCCTTGGGGAATACTACCGGTGCTGTTGGAGGAGGTGTTCGGGCGTTGGATTTCCGGCGGTGGGTGAAGCGGCTGTTCACCGTGGATGATTCGATTCTGGATGCCACCTTTTCCCTGGGCGAACGCGAAGACGTCATGAAGGGACCGGGTGGGAATTCCGGGGGCGACGAGGACAAAAGCGAAGGCAAACCGGACAAACCCATGAAGGTTCGGGGAGATGACCGGGACAACGAACAGAAGCCGGTGAGTCCGCAAAAACCGATCCCCCTGTCGGAATGGGCCAAAAAGGAAGGAAAAGGGGAATCCTCCCGAGGGGGATCCGAGCCGGACGCCGGGGACGACCCGATCCCCGCGTCCCTCGACTCACTAGAAGAAATGCTGAACAAGACCTTTACCCTCCCGCAGAACAAGGATATCATCGTCCGCCATCTTATCATCGGTCTTCCCGAGCCTCGGCGGGCCCTGCTTGTCTTTGTCGACGGCTTGGTGGATAAAGTCGTCATCAACAATTTTATCCTCGAACCTCTTATGCTTCTGGCCTCGGTCCGGCCGGATACCGATCCCGGGACGGGGGATATGGAGCGAGTTTTGCGCACCTTGGTGCCCGGCAACCAAGTGGAGCGGGTCACCAAATTCCGCAATGCTGTCAAGCAGTTGCTCATGGGCAACAGCGTCCTGTTTATCGAAGGCCTCGGCGAAGGACTGGCGGTGGAAACCAAAGGCTGGGACACCCGCAGTGTCTCCGACCCGAAGTCCGAGCAGGTGATTCGGGGTCCCCATGAAGCGTTCACCGAGAATTTTCGCACGAACACCGGCCTGATCCGAGCGCGGCTGCGCTCCCCCCGACTGGTGACCGAAATCATCCAGGTCGGGCAAACCACCAAGAACGACGTGGCCGTGATGTATTTGAAGGGCGTGGCCAACCCCAAGCTGGTGGAAGAGGTCAAGCGCCGGGTCAACGGGCTGAGTTTGGATGCGTTGATCGACAGTGGGCTTTTAGAGCAGTACTTGGAAGACCCGCCTAGCACCCTGTTCCCGAAAATCCTCTCCACCGAACGGCCGGACCGGGTGGTGGCGTTTCTCGTGGAGGGGCACGTGGCACTCCTGGTGTCCGGGAGTCCCTATGCTCTCGTCGTGCCTCTCAGTTTTTGGTCTTTGCTCCATACGCCAGAGGACGCTTATCTTCGCTGGCCTTTCGGGTCTTTCATCCGGGTGATTCGGTTTGCGTCCCTGCTCATCGCCGTCCTCCTCCCAGGGTTATACATCGGCGTGGTGAATTACCATCCGGAAATGATCCCTACGGACTTGATGATGGCCATCGCCGCCTCAAGAGAAACGGTCCCCTTTCCGGTCATCGGCGAGGTACTCCTCATGGAGTTGGCCATTGAGCTGATTCGGGAGGCGGGCATTCGGATTCCTTCGGTGATCGGCCCGACCATCGGCATCGTCGGGGCATTGATTCTGGGGCAAGCGGCCGTCCAGGCGGGCATCATCAGCCCCCTGCTGGTCATCGTCGTGGCCGTCACGGCCTTGGCCTCTTTTACTACGCCTAACTACAACCTTTCCTTCGCCGTGCGGGTGATGCGGTTTTTCTTCATCGCCCTGGCGGCGGGCTTCGGTTTTTACGGGGTCACCCTGGGGCTGGCCGCAGTTCTGGGGAACTTGGTCAGCGCCAAATCCTTCGGCGTGCCACTCATGTCGCCGGTGGCGCCTTATCGCCATTCCAATCCCGACATTGTCCTGCGCGGTCAAGCCTATGAACAGGAGCTGCGCCCCGAGTATCTGCGCACGGGCGATTCGCGAATGCAGGAACCCGTCAACCGCCGGTGGGATGCGTGGAGCCGGGCCATTCGACCGCAGCCTACCAAGGAGGGACCGCGGATGGAAGATACCGGGGCCAAGCGGCGAAAGGACGATTCCGGCGCAAGGGGGCAGGGCAAGGATGGCGGAAATGGCGAATCCGGTGGAGAAGGCGGGGGGAAAGACTCATGATGCACACCGGGTATGTCGGCTCCAAGGAAGCCAGGAGCTTTTTGGCTATTGTTTTTTGTGCGTCGATTGCCTTGACACTCCCTCAGGATCTGGCATTGTCGGCCGGCCGGGCCGGGTGGCTGTCCATGGTGATCGCCCTTCTCGTGGCCCTTTTGGCTTGTACGCTATTCTCCCGCATCGTCGAGTTCGCCCCGGGGGATTCGGTGATCACCATGGCCGGACAGTGGTGGGGGAGTGCAGGCCGGTGGATTGTGGGCGTGATTTTGTGGGGATATTTCGTCCTCATCACCGCTTTGGTGACCCGGGCTTTTGTCGAGGCGGTGATCGGCACGATTCTGCCCAGGACCCCGGCTCACGTGGTGATGTTTCTTTTCATGGCCGTCACCGTGTATATCGCTTACTACGGGATCGAGACTCTCAGCCGGCTGTCCCAGCTGGTGGCCGTCGTACTTTTGGTGGGATTTTTACTTCTGTTGGTCGCGGATCTGGGCTGGATGGATCATCGTTATTTGTATCCCGTGCTCGGTCCAGGTCTCGGCACGGTGGTGGCCGCGGGTGTGGCAAAGTCCTCGTATTTTTCCGAGCTTGTCCTTTTGGGGCTTATGTTCCCCAGCATTCGGGTCGTTCGGGATAGCGGCCGCATTGCCCGGGGCGCCGTATGGATTGCCGGAGTGTTGATGATCCTCATGGTTTTGGGGTACACCCTGTCCTTCCCTCCGCCGTCCGGGGCGGACAACCCGTTTCCTTTTTATCAATTGGCCCGCTTGGTGTACCTCGGCCGTTTTATTCAACGCATGGAAGCCATCTTTGATGTTCTCTGGGTACTGTCCGCCGTCATCTATATTGCCGCCGGGTTGTGGGCTGCGACGCAAAGTTTGGCGCAAGCGGGCGATTTGCCGGTGTACCGGCCTCTGGTGTTTGCGACGGCCGCCCTGGTGTACGGAGTGGCTTCTCTGCCCGCTGATTATGTGCAGACCGCCGACCTGACCAATCGTTATCTGCGTACCTGGGGATGGGTCATGTTGCTGGGCCTTCCGGCGGTGCTATGGGTCGGGGCGGTCATCAGCCGGCGCCGAAGGGAGGGGTAGAGGTGCGGCGGTGGTGGTGTTTGGCGATGATGGCCGTGGCTTGTCTATTTGTCAGTGGTTGCTGGGACCGCACGGAATTGGAGGAAGAGGGGTTCGTCCCGAGTTTTGCCATCGATACGGGGCCTGCTCCGGGGGTGTACGTTTACACGTTTCGCATTGCCGTTCCCCGGGAAATGAGCGGCCCTTCGAGTTCCCCGGGAGGAGGGGGTGGTGGGGGAGGAGGCGGGGAGACGGAAAAAGGCAGCAAATCGGTGAGCGTTGTGGCCAGAAGCCTCGGGGAGGCTATCAATTTGGCGAACAGTACGGTAGAGCGGCGGTTGGATTTTGTTCAGTGCCAATATGTCCTGTTCGGCGAGGGCCTCGCCAGGGAGGGAGTTTCTCCCCACGTGCTCGATCTCCTGCGGTTCCGGCAGTTCCGGCGGACCATGTTTGTGGCGGTCGTCCGGGGCAGAGCGGCGGATTCGTTTAAGGAAAACAAGCCCGTGTTGGAGAGCTCCGTCACTCGGTATATCGAGGGGTTGCAAAGGCTGAGAACCTTTACGGGGATGGTCCCCGTGGTGCAGCTTCATCGCTTTGCCCGGGCGATGGATACGGATTCCGAAGACGCCTTTACTTCCGTCCTGGCGATCAATCAGGCGGTGAAAGCCCAGGACCGCAGCAAGGCGTCCCAGAAGCCCGGGGCGAGTCAAGGCGGTGGAAAGGAATCTGAGAGCCCGGATGAAAAGGCTCGCAGCGAGCAACAACTGCAGAATCCCTCGGTGAATTTTGAGGCGGGTGGAATGCAGCGGGTGGGGGGCAACCCCGAGGAGTTTCCTGGTGCTGCGGTGTTTCGGGGGGACCGCTTAGTGGAGATTCTGGATGGTCAGGAAGGGAGGATGCTGTTGGCGCTGCGCGGGGAGTTGGCCCACGCCTTCCTGACGTTTCGCGTCCCCCAGGGTCGGTTCACGGTGGAAGTCCAGCAGCACGAAGGGGGACCGGCGATGAGTTACAACTTGGCGGGGGGGCGCCCCGTGTGGCGCATTGCCCCGGAGTTTGACGTCGACCTGGTCAGCGCCGTGGGGAATTTTGACACCCGAAGCCACCAAGGGCTGTCTCAGTTGCGCCAATGGGCGGAGCAGGAGTTTAATCGCCAGGCGGAACGACTGGTGGCCAAATTGCAGCGGGACGGGTCGGACGCTCTGGGCCTGGGGCTTTACGCCCGAAAAGATTTTCTCACCGATGCTGAGTGGCAGAACTATCGGTGGCCGGAACGCTATCCTCAATTCTCGATTCAAGTGCAGAGCCGGTTTGTGATCCGCCGGGTGGGCAATCTGTTGACATCCAAGAGAATCTGATGGAAGGCACAAGGGAGGGACAGAGGGTGCTCCTGAAATGGTTGATCGCCGGGGTGATCCCTTTTGGGGTGCTGGTGTATACGTTTAATCTCAGTCGGTGGCTGTGGAGGCGGGGGCTGCGCTCGGGGGCGGTGGGATCGCTGGTCGTCGGTGTTCTGGGATTCGTGCTGTCGGTGTTGGGGGCTTGGCGCCCCTGGGAGTAAAGAGTCAAGAGAGACACTCATAGACTCCCAGGAGCACGAGGAGGACTCCTGCGATGAAATGCGAGTATCGTCCGAACCAATGCTGCCCTGCATAATGGCCAATGCGCACGCCGAGGTCTGTGAGCACGTAGCTGAATACAGCGGTCAGGACCGCGGCTCCGACGGCAGAAAGATCGGTCAGGCCGGCTGCAAAGCCTCCCGCCAGGCAGTTGATTCCCAGGGCAATTCCCAATATGAGCGCTTCCTTCCAGGAGATCGACCCACTTCGGTCCGCGTCCGCGGAGACCGGTGTGCGAAAAACGGCGAACACCGCCGGAGGCTCGACGCTGGCCGAGGTCGTGGACGCTGCCGTTCGCCGGGCTTCCGGGCGAGGTGAGGTCCGAAAGGTGTGGGGATCCACGAGGTTCCGGCACTCTCCGGTCTCAAGAGGGGTTTCAGGCTCGTTCGGCGAGTCTTTGTCCGGCGGGGTCTGTCCTCCGGATCGAACCACCCAAACCCCGATGGCGATGATGATCACCCCACCGAGAACATTGGCCATCTGCCTGGGAAGGAACAGGGCCACGGTGCGGCCGCCATACGCGGCGAGGCCGGTGGCCAAAGCGGCCATTCCGGCGATCAGGGCGTTCGACGTCCAAGGCAGTCTCACCCGTTTGAGTCCCAAACCGATGCCGATCCCGAGGTTGTCGAGATTCGATGCCAGGGCCAGGACCAGGAGTGCGATCCATTGCACGGGAAAGCCCCCTTCCTGGGTGTCTGCCCACAAGATATGAAGGAGCCCATCGGGGGGTTCCGGCACTGGAAGATGCCTATGATTTCGGAAACGTTGCGCTTCTTTGGTGCCGCCGGGTCGACGGGAAGGCGCCGAGGTGGTAACCTGTAGAGGCGGGTTTTGTCTGATGGCGATGTGGGGGACGGGCGGATGGAGCAGGCAAAAGAAAAAGTGTTGAAAGATCCGGTCCACAATTACATCCGGGTGAGGGATCCATTCATCTGGCGGCTGATTAACACCCGGGTTTTTCAGCGACTTCGGCGGATTCGACAGTTGGGGACTTCCTTCTTGACGTTCCACGGCGCCGAACACAGCCGGTTCACCCATTCCCTTGGCGCGTACGAGACCATGCGCAAAGTTGTCGAGCATTTTATGCGGAATTACGGGTGGACCCCCGGGGAGCGAACTCGGCTGTTGGCTTTGGCCGCGGCTTTGCTTCACGACATTGGGCACGGGCCTTTTTCCCACGCCGTGGAACCGGTGACAGGCCAGCGGCATGAGGGGTGGACCGTTCGGCTGTTGCGGGAAGAAGCGGAATTGCGGGCAGTGCTCGACGATGTGGATGACCGGTTTGCCGAAGACGTGGCGGGGGTCATCACGGGGGAAACTGATTTTCCGCTCCTGCACCAGCTGATCACCGGTCAACTCGATGTGGATCGCATGGATTATTTGCTTCGGGATGCGCTTTATACCGGGGTGGCGTACGGGCAGTTTGAGTTGGAGCGATTGATACGCGTCATGATTCCAGGACGGGCTGAGGTCTTGGTTCGGCCGAGCGGACGCCTCACCGTGGAGCAATACATGTTGGCCCGGTATTTTATGTACGCCCAGGTGTATTTGCATCCAACGACGGTGGGGTCGGACCTTCTGGTGCGGAAGATTGTGGAAAGGGCGAAAATGCTTCGCCGGGAAGGGGTCTTAAAAGATGTACCCCCTTTGTGGGATTCGTGGATGAGCGGCCTGGAGGATCCCGGGGAATTGTCCATCGAGGCCTTTCTCGGCATGGATGACGCCGTGTTTTTGGCCGGCTTGCCCGGATGGGAGCGCTCCGGGGATCCGATACTCTCTGACCTCGCCGGGAGGTTACTTCATCGGCGATTGTTTGAATCGGTGCCTGTGGCCGAATGGACTCCAGAAGTGGAGCGCTTGGTCCGGGAGGCTTTTGTTCAGGCCGGGCTCGATCCGGACAGTTACGCGGGCTTTGTTCACGTGAGCATCGATGGCTCCGGGAACCGGGAACCCGTGTGGCTCTCGGACGGGGGCGGCAAGTGGGTGAATTTCTTTGAACAGTCTGTGCTCCTTCGGAATCTGCCGCCCATTGCGGTAAAACGTTTGTACTTCCCGGGCGACTTGGTGGAGTCCGGGGGGGATCGGGCGGCGTCCCTCCGCACACTCCTTGCTTCCTTGTCCCACGAAGGCTGAGGGTGAACGCGCGTCCCGGGTTCTCCATAGTCTCGGGTGCGGGCCTGGTCAAGGGGGGTTGTGTAAGATTTTCCGCCCGTGGTATAGTGGGTGAGAACTGAGCTGTCTGTGTCATACTATGCCCTGACGGCGCCGGCTGGCCGAAGGCAGCGGTGTCGCGGGGACGGCCCTGCGGGGACGGGAAAAGAGAGGGAGTCGTGGATGGATTTTGTACACACAATGACGAACGGCTTTTTCATCCTCCTCCAGGTGGTGGCGGCGGTGGTGGGCATGTACCAAGTCGTCCTGTCGCTGTTTGGACTGCGGCGCCGCCACAGGACGAAGGAGCATCCACCGACGAAATCGTTTGCTGTCCTCATCGCGGCACACAATGAGGAAAAGGTCATTGCTCCGCTCATTGAAAACTTGAAGCATCTGGACTATCCGAAGGAACTGTACGATGTCTTCGTGATTTGTGACAACTGTACGGACCGGACCGCCGATATTGCCCGGGAAGCCGGGGCGATCGCCTACGAGAGGTTCGAGCCGGAAAAACGTGGCAAGGGTTATGCCATTGAGTGGATGTTGGGGCAGTTGTGGAAACGGCCCCGAGAGTATGATGCCGTGGTCATGTTTGACGCGGACAACTTGGTCTCGCCGAATTTCCTGCAGGTCATGAATAACAAGTTGTGCGAAGGGGCCAAGGTGGTTCAAGGGTATTTGGATGTGAAAAACCCTTTTGATTCCTGGGTGAGTATTTCTTACGGATGTTCCTACTGGTACACGAACCGCATGTGGCAGTTGGCGCGGTACAACCTTCGTTTACCCAACGCTTTGGGC
Source organism: Kyrpidia sp. (assembly GCF_023512215.1). NCBI lineage: Bacteria > Bacillati > Bacillota > Bacilli > Caryophanales > Alicyclobacillaceae > Kyrpidia > Kyrpidia sp. The sequence goes on from NZ_JAILZZ010000016.1 coordinate 14,204, forward strand.
GGAACCGGGGTCTGTGTAGAGACCGCGCTATTGAAGGAGATCGGCTGGGGGGCGACGAGCCTGACCGAAGATCTCGAATTCGGAGTGCGCTGCGTGATGCGCGGGGTTTACCCGACCTGGGCCCACGATGCCCGGGTGTACGACGAAAAACCACTGACTCTCAAAGCATCGATGCGCCAGCGGCTACGTTGGATGCAGGGGCATTTTGATTGTTTCCATCGGTATTTCTGGTCATTGTTGCGGGAGAGCCTGCGAAAACGCAATTTGGCCATGTTCGATTCGGCGCTCTATCTGTTTCAACCCATGCGGATGTTGATCGTGCTCTTGACGACGGGGATGTTGTATTTTCAAGTGTTCTCCCCGGGTTTCTTTGAACTCACGAACATCAGCACGCTGTTCCCGAACTGGTTCTGGGTCAGCATGAACATTTTCTTGTTCGGGCAGCTGCCCCTTGCCATGCTGTTGGAGAGAGTGCCTTTGAAGGCGCTGTTGGGCTTGGTGATTCTACCCGTATTTACGTTGACCTGGTTTCCGGTGACGACAGCGGCTTTCTTTACTCGCAAGAATCGGGTGTGGGACCATACACTACATACCCGGGCGATTCGCTTGGACGAGATCCGGAGCCGATAGGATTTTTTGACGGCCCGCCACGGTGCGGGCCGTCGGTGTCGTCCCGGCAGGGGTAACGTCGCTTTGGCGAGGCGGACGGGATGTGCTACACGGTTTTTCCAGATGCTTTTTCCCGGGCCAAGAGGAGAGCGATGGCGGTTCGTCCGCTGATCCCGGGATGCCAACCGACGGCCGCTGCGGCGTCGGTTACTTGTTCTAAAGGAGCTGCCAGGAGCTCTTCCAGGGTTCTTACGCCAACCGCCCGTCCGGCGATGATCTCCCGGTTTCGCAGGCGGGTGTTGAGCAGGGATACGTCCAGTGCACCGCACATGATGTATCCCGTAGCGGTGGTGACGGCGAGAAGATTCGTCTTTGGGAGGGCGATCTGGACAGCGATGGCGGTTCCTTCATCGAAGGTCAAAGGCTCCACACGGATCACGGTTATGCCTCCCCCGTTGGGATATTTCCCACCGAACCATTCTATGGTCGGGCGACACCCTGAGGTGACGGCGGAAGGCTAAACTCCCGGTTTGAGATGAGATTTCCGGGCGGAGGAATGTGCACAGCTGGTTATGGATTGGTGGAAAGATCTAGGGAATGGAATGGAGGAGGGAGTGCTATGGATGCTTCACTGGAGTTGTTGAAAGAGTTAACGGAAGCCCCCGGTGCCCCAGGAGCTGAAGGGCCCGTACGGGAATTGATGAGAAAGCACCTTGAGGGGCTCACCGACGAAGTTTTGCAGGATGGCCTTGGCAGCATTGTCGGCAAGAAGGTTGGTGATCCCGCGGGCCCCAAGGTCATGGTCATGGGGCATATGGATGAAGTGGCTTTTTTGGTCACCCATATCACCCCGGAGGGTTTTTTGCGTTTTGAGACCCTGGGCGGTTGGTGGGAGCAGGTGATGTTGGCCCAGCGGGTGCGGGTCCTCGGGCGAAAAGGGGAGATCATCGGTGTGATCGGATCCAAACCTCCCCATGTTCTCCCGAAGGAAGAGCGGGACAAGGTGGTTCGGAAGAAGGACATGTTTATTGACATTGGCGCCGGGAGCCGGGAAGAGGCGATGGAGTTTGGCGTGCGACCTGGCGATCCGGTGGTGCCGATTTGTCCGTTCACCGTCATGTCGGGGGGCAAATTTATCATGGCGAAGGCGATCGACAATCGCTCGGGTTGCGCGGCGGTGATCGACCTCCTGCGCCAATTGAAAGATAAAGGCCATCCGAACGTCGTGTATGCCGGAGCCACGGTGCAGGAAGAAGTGGGTTTGCGGGGCGCGCAAACCGCGGCTCAATGGATTCAGCCCGATGTGTTTATCGCCGTCGATGTGGGAATCGCCGGAGACACCCCGGGCTTGTCGGAGCGCGAGGCGCTCGGCAAGTGCGGCAAAGGGCCGCTCGTCCTTCTCTACGACGCCACGTTGGTACCGAATGGTCCACTCCGGGATCTGGTCATCGATACGGCGGAAGAATTGGGGATCCCGTACCAGTTTGACGCCATGGCCGGGGGAGGAACCGATGCGGGCCGGGCTCACCTGGCAGGGCGGGGGATCCCCTCCATCGTGATCGGATTTCCGACCCGGTACATTCACAGTCATGCGGCTCTGCTACACCGGGATGATTATGACCAAGCGGTACGGTTGCTGACTGAGGTAGTGAGGCGGTTAGACCGGGAAACGGTGGACCGCCTGACGCAGTAGCTCCGAGAATGCAGGCGATTCGCCTGGGAAAGCGGAGAAGTGCCCCAGGGCGAGGGGAAAAGGGTGGGCAGTTACTCTTTCACCTGCTCCCGTTGGATCTTGTCAATGACTATCTGAAGGGCCAGGGCTGCATCGGGGACCACCGGGCTGCCGTATACGATGATTTTATCACCAGCCCGGGGCGTGCCCATGGCGTAATACTCACCTTCCATCGTCTCGAATAGCTCGATATCGTAATCTTGCTGTTCCATCTGAAGGGTGAATGTTTCCTTTCGCAGCAAGCGCGCATCGGATGGGAGTTCTACGGAAGTCCAACTACCAGGATTCACACCGTTCGCTCCTTTCTACCTAGCGGGTTCTATGACTATTGTACCGATTGTGACGCCCCGGCGCCAGGGAGGCCGGGGCGTCCGCCGAAGGGGGAGAGTCAATGGTGCAGCCGCTTGTTTTACCTTTTATACACGCAGAGTGGTTTGAGACACCGGCTGTGGTGGTCCACCGCCCTACCCTTGATCGCAACATTGCCCGAATGGCCGCCTTGGCTGCTGACGCCAAGGTGGCGCTGCGGCCGCACGTCAAAGCCCATAAAACGGTGGAAATTGCCCGCCGACAGCGGATGGCGGGGACCCAGGGCATCACCGTGGCGAAACTGGGCGAGGCAGAAGTGTTCGCCGAGGCTGGGTTTCGGGATATCACCGTGGCTTATCCGGTGATATCGGCGGTGAAACGGGATCGGTTGGCGGCTCTGGCCGCCCGGGCTCGGGTTACGACGGTTGTGGATGATCTGGAACAAGTGGACCTCCTGGCCCGAATGGCCGAGGAACGGGCGGTGACGGTGGGGTTGTGGCTGAAGGTGGACACTGGGCTGCACCGCTGTGGCATTCCGGCGGCCGAGGAGGACCGTGCTGCCGCTGTCGTCTCCAGGATCCTGTTGTGGGAAAAGCGCTGGCGGGAAGAGCCGGGGGGAGGGGTGTATTTTGCCGGTCTGTTGACCCACGCCGGCCACGCGTACGGCGCCGAGTCGAAGGAGGAGGTCGAGGCCATCGCCAAGAGCGAAGGCGAGCAGTTGGCGGCCTTAAAAAAAGCGCTGCAGATGAGGGGCCTGCCCACCCCGGCCCTGAGCGCGGGATCCACACCGACGGCCGCCCGTGTATCCAAAGTTCCCGGGATTAGCGAGATTCGACCGGGCAACTATGTGTTTAATGACCGAACCCAGGTCCGCTTGGGTGCAGCCAATCCGGAGGACTGTTCCCTTCGGGTGGTGGCCCGGGTGGTGAGCCGGCCGACCCCAGACCGATGTGTCATAGATGCGGGGGCCAAGACGCTCGCTCTGGATCAGGGAGCCCACGGTTCTTCTGGACTCGAGGGGTTCGGGGTTCTCTGCGGAAAGGAAGGGCTCAGGGTGACTCGGTTATCCGAGGAACACGGTGTAATCGAAAGGCCGAATTCTGGGGTTGAACTCCCCCGGGTCGGAGAGGTGGTGGAGCTCATCCCCAACCACGCTTGTCCGGTGGTGAACCTCACCCGGCGATTGGGGGTTGTGGGAGAAGCGGGGTGGGAAGGATGGTGGTCGGTGGACGCCCAGGGTCGGGTGGAGTGATCGAGATAAGGAACAAAATCCCTGCTCCCATCGTCTTATAGATTGGATGGACCCGGAAAACCCATAACCAGGGCCCTCCGGTGTCCGGGAAGAAGGGAGTGGGGAAGATGTCTTTGGCGGTTTTACCTCGCGGTCGCTCGCCCAAGCTCAAAACTCCATGCCCACATTGCCACAGTGAGCGGACCCGCTTGGTTCGAATGCTGGTTCAACAGCGTCACGAAAAGTGGATCTGCCTGCGGTGCCGGGAGCAGTTTGAAGTTCGGGGGCGGTAGCCGATATCTTTCGGCGAGGGACGATATCTGGGGACAAGATACATAACCCGGCGAGCCGTCCCAGAACAAAGGCTGAGTCGAGCAGGCAGCTTAATCATACAAAGGACACACGCGTTTTTATGAAGGTTGAAGGCCCGGGATATGCCCCGGGCCTTTTCCTTGTGCGCCCTGTATTCCTTGTACGTCCGCCCTGTGTTCGTGCCGGTTTTCCGCTCCCGGCGGGAAAGCGGCGACCTCGCGAAAACCAACCCTCGTCTCTCAGGCGAACTCTGCGACCAACTCGCCAAACACACCGGGATCCATCTGTAGATTGTGCCGCGCCACAGGCTCCGCCTGGAAACCGGGAATCAGCTCTTCGTAGGAAGGACGCTCCTGCCGGTAGATCAACCCGGTACACAGCCCACCGGTTTCCAACACTTTCTGCATCGCCCGGCTGCGATCGGTCGGATCGTAGGTCGGATCGTTTTCCAGGTTGACGATGTGCTGTTTGAACCAGTCGTAGGTGTTGGTCTTATTGAAGGTGACGCAAGGACTAAATACATTCACTAAAGAGAAGCCTTTGTGTTGAATCGCCAACTCCACGAGCCGGGTCAATTGGTTGATGTCGCTGGAGAATCCCTGAGCGGCGAATCCGATGCCGGCCCCCAAGGCGAGTTCGATGGGCTGCACGGCGTGCTCGATATTGCCGGACGGGGTGGTCTTGGTTTTGAACCCATGGCCGCTGGTCGGGGAAGTCTGGCCCTTGGTCAGGCCGTAAATCTGATTGTCCATGGTTACATAGGTGATATCCAGGTTTCGCCGGACGGCGTGGATAAAATGTCCCAAACCAATTCCGAACCCGTCGCCGTCGCCGCCTGCGGCGATCACGGTCAAATCCCGGTTGGCGAGTTTTAGCCCCTGGGCCAAAGGTAACGCCCGGCCATGGACCCCGTGAAATCCGTAGGTGTTAATATAACCGGAAATACGCCCGGAGCAACCGATCCCCGATACCACCGCCACCTGTTCGGGCTCCATACCGAGATTGGCGAGGGCCCGCTGAATGGCGGCTTGTACGGAAAAATCTCCGCACCCCGGGCACCAGTTCGGCCGCACGTTGTTTCGAAACTCTTTGACCGTTGCCATCGTTACATCCACTCCTTCAGCTGACGGTACAACTCACCGGGCAAGAACGGATTGCCATCGAACTTTTTCACAGACACCGTCGGGGTCGTGACGCCAAAAAACCGCATCAAATGGGCGAGTTCTCCTGTAGCGTTGTTCTCTACCACGATCACCTTTTTTGCCCGTTCGGTGTACGACGATAGGGCCTGGGTTGGGAAGGGGGCCAGAACCTTCACATGAACGTGGCCGATTCGGTGTCCGTCCGCGGTGAGGCGTTCCGCCGCCTCTTCAATCGCTCCCCGGGTGGACCCGATGCCGATCACCAGGGTGTCGTAGTGTTCATCCCCGGAGAAGGTCAGACTGCCGTCCAGTTCCACGTTCTCGAGCTTGCGCAAACGCTTTTCCATCATCTTGGCGCGGTTTGCACTCCCCTCGTCCGGTCGGCCGATCTCATTGTGTTCCACGCCGGTCACGTGATGGATCCCGCCTTTGACACCAGGGATCACCCTGGGGGAGATGCCGTCGGGTGTAAAGGCGTAGCGCTTGAACAACGATCCACTCTGCATAGAAGGATCGACTTCGGTGATCAGTTTGCCGCGATCGATCTCGATGGTCTCCGGATGCAGCGGCTCCACCGTCTGTTTCGCCAAAGACAGGGCCAGGTCGGTGATGAGAATGACCGGGCACTGATAACGCTCCGCCAGATTAAAGGCCCGGGCCGCTTCATAAAAGCACTCCTCGGCTGTGCTCGGAGCTAACACGATCTTGGGAATCTCGCCGTGGTTGCCAAACAGAACGGCGTACAGATCGCTCTGCTCGTGTTTGGTCGGAAGCCCTGTCGACGGGCCGCCCCGCTGGGTATCGACGATGACGACGGGGGTTTCTGTCATGCCTGCCAAACCGATGGCTTCCATCATGAGGGACAAACCGGGGCCGGAGGTGGCGGTCATCGCCCGGGCGCCACCGTAGGCAGCGCCGATGATCATATTGATTGCCGCGATCTCGTCCTCCGTCTGGACCACCACGCCTCCGACTTTAGGCATTTTCTTGATAAGATATTCCATGATGTCCGATGCCGGGGTGATGGGATAGGCGGCCATTACCCGACAACCGCCGGTCAGAGCTCCGAGGGCCACGGCGTCATTCCCCATCATAAACAGGTGGGAACCCTTGCCCGCCGGGGGTTTCAGCTTCATGTGGGTCCCATCTTTGAGTTGTTCCTTCATGAATTGATAGCCTTGGCGGATGGCTTCCATGTTTTGGTCAACGATTTTCTGGCCCTTGCGGGCAAAGGTGTCGTGAATCACCCCGGAGAAAATATCCACCGGGAGGTCGAGGAGGTACACGGAGGTGCCGAGGGCCACCATATTTTTCATGATGCTCGATCCGGCCGTCTCGGCGAGCTTCGTGAACGGGACGACGTAGAGCTCGGCCTTCACACCCTCCGGCAAGGTGGGATGAAACTTTTCGTCCGCGATGACCACCGCTCCTGAGCGGAGTTCTTTTGCGTTAAAATCGATCGACTCCTGATCGAAGGCGATGAGAATGTCCAGAAAATCGGCGCTGGCCAAGCGGCGCTTTGTGGAGACCCGAACTTTATAGTTCGTATGTCCACCCTTGATGCGCGAAGAAAAATGTCTGTACCCGTAGATGTAATACCCTTGCCGATTCAGAGCCGTGGCGAAGGTTTCGCCGGTACTGTCGATCCCTTCCCCCTGTTGTCCTCCGACCTTCCACGACAATTCCTCCAACATACTCTGAGTCACTCCTCTAGTCGTCTTGAAAACATCTGGGAACCGTTCCAGCCGCCCTCAGCCACAATATAACCGAAACCTGGTATCTTTACGCGATGCGCGGTCTCACCCCCGGCGCACGTCAATGAGTGCCGCGCGCAACAAGTTAATGGATGCCACATCGGGTTGATAGACGAATTCGATGACCTCCTGGCGCCGGCGACAGAGTCGTTCCACCTCCCGCCGCCGGCCTGGGGAGACGATGACACTATCCATCTCCCCGACGAACCATTCGAGTTCCTCGGGATCCGACGTGGTGGTCACCGACAGGTCCAGACCGTCCAGGCCGGCATTTTTCAACGCCAACTGCACTTTTCCCGCGAAGTTTTCCGAACGGCACACAAGGCCGATCCGCCGACCAACGGGAATGCGGGCGATCCGAACAATGGTGTCCATCTGCGGTTCTAAGGAGATGGCCAGCACATTGCGTTTCGGTCCCAACAACTCCTTGACCTCATCGTAATGAAAAAATGTAGTAATCACGAGGTCTGCGGAGGTCACCTTGGGGAGGTGCACTTCGACATTCTGTCGGAGTTCATCGAGGACGACGGGTGTGATGGACACCCCCGAACGGAACTGGATCCGACGGGCAAAATAATCCACTTGCTCACGGTTACACTCGATAAAGGTCACCTGGATGAGATTGAGCAACTCCCGCTTCTGCCTGGCCCGTACCGCCGTCAGTTCGGCGAACTCTTCAATGGAGAAACCGAGCTGCAGACCTTCCTCCATCGCCACGTCGATGATCTTCATCAAAAGGTCTTTGCGGTTCTCAATGCGGACGGCGTCGTCTCGATCACACACAAAGGTTCCCCGTCCCTGAATGGACGTGAGAACCCCTTCGGCTTCAAGCTCTTGATAGGCCTGGCTTACGGTGTTGCGGCTCACCTGGAGACGCTCGGAGAGTTCTCGTTCCGTCGGAAGTTTGTCACCCGTCTTCCAATGTCCGTTCCGGATCTGTGCGAGGACGGCCTCCTTGACCTGTATGTACAAGGGGATGCCGTTCTTGCGGACGATAGGAAAGGACATCTAGGGTTCACCTCCCGGCTGTGGTGAGGGCGACTGTGGCTCAATGGATTGATCCATTAACCTTTTTCAATGCAGCCCTATTATACTCCAACGGTCCAGAGAAAGGGAAGGACTCTTGAAGATTTCGTGAACAACCTGTAGACGATGGCTTTCATCCCTTCGTCGGCACCGGGAACTCTGTTCAGGCGCGGTTTGCAATGGGGGGGTATGTCCAGTAATATAAAATTTGAATGTCGTGAAGATGGAGGCTTCCCATGCTTGACATCCAGTACATCCGCCGCCACCCGGACCGGGTGCAAAAAGCGGCCCGGGACAAGGGGATTTCCATTGATGTCCAGGATTTATTAGAGGTTGACGAACGCCGCAGGCAATTGCTCGGACAGATCGAAGAGCTGCGGGCCCAGCGCAATCAGAAATCGAAGCGGACCCCAACCCTTCAGGGCGAGGAAAAACAGTTGAATATCGCAGAGGTGCGACAACTGAACGAGCGTATCAAGGGATTGGAAGACGAACTCGATACGGTCAAGAATCGGTATGAAGACTTGATGCTGCGGGTCCCGGCGGTGCCCTTCGACGATGTGCCGGTGGGGGAGAGCGACCACGACAACGTGGAACTGCGCCGGGAAGGAGAAGTACCGACATTTTCTTTCCCGATTCGCGACCACGTGACCCTCGGGGAGATGCACGATTTGATCGACATTCCCCGGGGCGTGAAGATCGCCGGCAGTCGGATGTATTTTTTGAAAAACGAGGCGGCTTTGTTGCACCGCGCGGTTATTCAACTGGCGGTGGACCATTTGGTGGCGAAAGGCTTTACCCCGATGATCGTCCCCGTGATGGTCCGGGATCGGGCGATGTTCGGGACAGGGTATTTTCCCTTGGGCAAAGAACAGACCTACGTGATTCCCGAGGATGAATTAAATTTAGTGGGGACGGCGGAGGTGCCCCTGGTTTCTTACTATGCAGATGAAGTCCTCTCCGAGGAGGAGCTTCCGAAAAGGATGCTCGGGATCTCCAACTGTTTCCGGCGAGAGGTGGGATCGGCAGGTAAAGATACCCGGGGCCTGTACCGGGTCCATCAGTTTACAAAGGTGGAACAGGTCGTGATCACCCGGGCCGATGGGGACGAGGCCATGCGGCTGCACTGGGAGCTTTTGCACAATGCCGAGCAGTTGTTGCGCCTCCTGGAGTTGCCTTATCGGGTGGTAGAGGTCTGCACCGGGGACATGGGCCAGGGCCAGGTGAAGAAGCACGATATTGAGACCTGGATGCCCAGCCGCAATGCCTACAGCGAAACCCATTCCTGCTCGAGCTTTTTGGATTTTCAGGCCCGGCGGTCCGGCCTTCGGTACCGGGACGGCGATGGGCAACTGCACTACTGTTATACCTTGAACAATACGGCCATCGCGTCTCCCCGGATTTTGATCCCATTGTTGGAGGTTCATCAGCAAGAGGATGGATCGATTCACATACCCGCCGCCCTTCGGCCGTATCTGGGGGGCCGGGAGTGGTTGCGGCCAAAGCGCGAGGTACAGGAGTGAGGGGCCGGACTGGGCGCGTGAACCCGCGGCCAGGCGGGCAGGGCCTCCGGCACATCCGGCGGCCCTGCCCGGGAGGACTGGGTGAAAGGGGTCTAACGCCGGGTGATTCGGAGAGGGTCGAAAGCCTCCAACAGGGGATCTCGCTCTCCGCTGACCAGCCACTTGGCCATCAATCGGCCGGTGATGGGCGTGAGCAGGATACCGTTGCGGCCGTGCCCCGCGGCGATCCACAGGTGCTCCGTATCGGGGATCGGCCCGAGATAGGGAAGATTGTCGTCCGACCACGGCCGCAGGCCCACCCGCACTTCAGACACCGCGAGGCCCTGTAGGTCGGTCACCCGGGACCCCGCCCGGGCGGTCAGTTGGGCGATCCCCGCAGCGAAGGGCTCCCTGGACCACGTTCCCCGCTCTTCGGTGGCCCCGAGGTACATTCGCCCGTCTTTTTTCGGAACGAGGTAGATGTCTTTGGCAAAAACGGTGTGGCGCAGGGGCACGAGCCCCGCTTCGAGGAAGACCGCTTCTCCTTTGACCGGGAATACCCGGCCGCGCCATTCCGGCCGCTGAAGGAGCAGGGAAGACCACGCCCCCGCCGCCACCACCACGGTGCCCGCGGTATACGTGTCCAGGGCCGTGGTGAGCTGGACCCCGCCGCTGGTCTCTTCCAATCGAAGAATCGGCTCACCTTCGCGGATCGTGGCTCCTGCTTGTACGGCACCCCGGGCTAAAGCTTTGGCCAGACGGGGCGCCTCCACCCGGTGGTCGTCCGGGAGGTACAGTGCGCCTTCACAAGGGGGCAGGGGGTAGCCCAGGGCATTGCTCACATCTTCGGGCGACCACCACTCCGCCCGCTGCCCGGCCCGGCGCTGCCATTCACCCCGGGCCCTGAGTTCTTCCGCTTCCTCCGGAGTCGATGCGAGCCGCACCATTCCCTCGGCGGCGTATTCCGGATCAATGCCCGTCTCCTCTTTTAATGACTCACACAACGCAGCAAATTCTTTACGGCTGGCGACCCCCAGTTCGAACAAAGGCCCGGGCTCGTGCATTTCCACCTGGGCACCGAGCATGCCGGCGCCGGCGTGGCTCGCTTGGCTGGAGAGAGTCTCGGCCTCGAACAACCACGGCCGCACGCCTTGTTTGGTTAAGTGATACGCGATGGACGTTCCGATCAAGCCTCCGCCGATGACGGCAATTTCGATCCGCTGCTCCCTCATGATTGAACCTCCTCCAATCCGTTCCAAGGGGTGAATGGCTGCCCTGGGCACCTTAACGACAGCCCGGATGTCGGGACCGGTGGCGCCGCCGGCCTCCGACTGTCCCGTCTAGCTGGCGGGCCAACGAAAGGGGTGTGCCGGGGCGGCGCCGGACGCCTCCAGGGCTCGGGCCAAAACGGACAGGGCGGCACCGGGGTTTGCGTGGCCCATGACCGCGCCGATGACGGCGACGCCGGCACAGCCTGTGCGGGCCGCCTCTGCGGCGTTGTCCGGAGTGATTCCCCCGATGGCCAGGACCGGGATGTCCACAGATTCCACGATCCGTCTGAGGTCATCGGGACCCCGGGGTGGTACGCCTGGTTTGGAACGGGTGGTGAAAACGTGGCCGAATGTGACGTAGTCGGCGCCGGAACGCTGGGCTTCCAGGGCTTCTTCCAGGCTGTGCACGGAGCGGCCCACCACCATCGGGGCGGGAAGGAGTGCCCTCACCCGATCGACCGGCAGGCTTTTGGCTGCCAGATGAACCCCGTGAGCTCCGACCGCCAAGGCGACGTCCACCCGGTCGTTGATGAGGAGCCTCGTGGATGTGCCGTCCAGCACCGGAAGGAGCTGTTCAGCCAGTCGGTAAAGCTCCAGGGCGGGAGCCGCCTTGTACCGCAACTGCACGGCGTCCGCCCCGGCCTGGGCCACTTTGCGGACGACCTCGGCCAATTCCTGAGCCGCCTTCTGTCCATCCGTCACCACGTGAATCTGAAATAAGCCCAATGAAAAACCTCCTTTCGCCCCCCACGTCCGCCCAGGACAAAAGAAAGGCCGCGCCATGACAAACCCGCCAGGACGCGGCCCTCCAGTCTGGAGCCGAACCAGTGAATCCCGGATGTACACTTTTGCCGCATGTCGATCAAGTTCATAAAAAATGCCGCCTTCCGGCAGCCTTTGTCGATCTTGTTCCACCGTCCCTTCGCTGGCATGACCCAGACAGGTTCCAAGGGTTAAGGCTGCCGGCCTCTCTCAGCCGTGCTCGCCTCCTCCCGGCGGCACGGCACCCCCCGCGGAACATCTTTGAAATTGAAGCCAGTGTACCACGCTTGGCGGTGGGCGTCAATGGTCCGCATGGCTCACCCCGGGCATGGGGGGTCGTTGCAGACGGACCTGTGGGCGTCTACAATGGGGTCTGAACATCAGAGCTTTGGGGAAGAGGTGGACCGACTTGTTTCTCGATCGTTCCTGGGTTCGCGCCCGTTTGGAATTGATGAGTTCCTATGCCGAGGGCGTTAAAGAGGTCAAGCGCCGCGGGCGGTCAGCGTTTGAAAGCGATCCTTTGATTCGAATGGCCGCCGAACGCGGTTTGCATATGTCCATTGAATGCCTGATCGATAGCTGCAACCACATCATCGACGGGTACGCCATGCGGGACCCCGCCAGCTATCAAGACATTTTGCAGATTATGATGGAAGAAGGTATTTTCGACCGGTCCTTCGGGGAATCGTTTCTTCCTGTGGCGGATCTCCGCCGGCTTTTGGCTAAAGATTACGATCGATTGACCCCGGAGCGGGTCTGGGACGCGGTGGAAAAATATGCGGATGCCTTTGATGAAGCGCGTCGATCTCTTGAGAAGTTTCTGGGTTGACACGGGACCGGGCGGGAAAATGATTCCGGACACTTTCGGCGGGCGGGTGGGAAAAATGGGCGAAATGTCCGTTATGTATCGTTGTTCTTCACAACGTTACGATTTTGTACAGCCATAGACGATGTGACACATTTCACGGTAAGATGATAGAGGGGGCTTCTCGCTGTAGGAGGCAGGACATCATGGCGTGGTTGACGGTAGCTCTTCTCGTGATGGTGGGGTATACCGTGGTGCCCACTTTTCTCGGAAGGACGATGGGGATTGGATGCATCAAGCGCTTACCACCCGGGATGAAGTTGGCGGCCCTTACCTTTGACGATGGACCGAGCCCGGATTACACCCCCAAGATCCTCGAAATTCTACGGGCGGAGGGCGTACGAGCCACTTTTTTCGTCTTGGCGGAAAAGGCGCTTCGTTACCCCGATCTCATCAAAATGATGGTGGGCGAAGGACACGATGTGGCGATCCACGGCCTGACCCACCGGCCCTTGTGGCTCCTGGGTCCCGGGAAGACAAGGCAGGAAGTGGTTGAGGCGGCAAGACGCTTGGAAGATACTTTTGGCGTGCAGATCCGCTGGTACAGGCCCCCGTGGGGGTTGTTGAACCTGCCGGCGTATATCTGGTCACTGCGTCAGCACATCCGGCCCGTCCTCTGGAGCCATATGAGTTGGGACTGGGCGGCCAAGGGGCCTCCGGCCGAACTCGCCCGCAGAATGATCCGGACAATGAAAGATGGGGCCATTGTTCTTCTCCACGATGCGGGTGATACTTTTGGGGCCCGCCGGGATGCCCCGGCGGTGGTGGTTGAGGCTCTGCCCCTGTTTGTGGAATGGGCCAAAGAAAACGGGTGGCGGTTGGTGAAACTGTCGGATGTGCCAAGGCGAACCTTCCGAGAACGTCTCTGGAACAGGGTGGATCGCTTAGGAGCTCGGTTGATGCATTCTCAGCCCCTGGCAGGGCCGGGGGAGTGTCTCTTCCGCCTCGGGCGAAGGCGCTATTGGGGTTGGCCGATCACCTTGAAGAACGGAACTCGGTTGCGGTTTGGGGATCCGGTGGCGGAGATTCATTTTGACAATACACTTCTAGAATCACTGATGAAAGATGCGAAGAATGAGTGGCAATTGTCCCTTCGTTATATGCAGATCGGGCGCCGGTCTCTCCCGATCCTAGCCCGGGCGGTGGAGGAAGATCCGCGATGGCGCGGGGTAAAAGTGCTGTACGGCCTGAGCGTACTGAGCCGGGGAACCGACCGGGCGGGGTTTATCGTCTCCCCCCTTCGGCCAAGGTGGTTGCGGCGTCTGGTTTCCCGTTACCTTCAGGGTGTGCTCCTCGGGCACCATCCGGAGGGCCGAAACAGGTTGTCCCAAGGCCTTCAGACCCTGCAAGCGGATTGGATCTACATTTCACCGGAGACGTTGATTCAGCTTTACGGTTCTCGGCGGGGAGAGAAGCCCCCTGGCGCGGGTTCCGCCGATGAGCGGGGATGACGATGCCCGCTGCACCTGCCGGGTGCGGGCTGCGGGAGGGAGTTGAGGGATTGGGACGGGGGATTCTGCTTACGGATGACTTTGGCAGCGGCCATACCCTGGCGGCTGTAGCCGTAGCGGAGGCGTGGAATCGACGACACCCGGACGCACGGGTGGAAGTCGTGCGCAGTCTGGAGCGGTCTCATCCAATGTTGACCCACATGGTGATCGGCACATACCTGATGTTGTTGCGGCGATGGCCCAGTGCTTACCGCTGGATGTACCAGGCCACCGAAGGGCAACCCAGACTGCACGTAGGTGCTTCGGGACTTCTGGGGGTGATCTACGCCCGTTCGTTCATGATGTGGATGACCCGGCAGAACGTGGATTGGGCGATGACGACCCACCCTTTCTCCTTGGCTCTGTTGGAGCGTTTTCGCCAAAGTGGGTGGCGGGGGAAGTTCGGGACGTTGGTCACCGACTTCCATGTGCATCGCTTCTGGTGGAGCCCGGAGGCGGACTGGTACTGTGTGCCGTTTCCTTGGATGAGGGATGAATTGATCGACTTGGGATATCCCCGGGAACGGGTGCATGTCACGGGTTTTCCGCTGCGGCCGGCTTTCAGCCAGGCGATCCCCAAAGCCCAGGCTCTGGCCCGGCTGGGTTGGGAGGATGTACCCCGGGTGTTGTGCATGGGCGGAGGGCTGGGCCTGGGGAATGTGAGACAATGGTTAGACTGGTTGGATGAGTCCCCGGCGGATTTTGAAATGGTGGTGGTGGCGGGCCGGAATCGCCGCCTGTACAAGGAGCTGGCCCAGCGGGCGGCCGGATGGAGGCACGCCTTGAGAATTCTGGGGTATCGTGACGACATCCAAGATGTCTTTGCCGCCAGCGACGTCTTGGTGACAAAACCCGGGACGGCCACGGTGGTGGAGGCGGCGGCGATGGGGTTGCCGATGGTCTGCGCTGTGCCACTGCCCGGCCATGAGGAGGACAATGCCCGGGCGTTGGCTAAACTCGGGGTTATCTCCGGGCCGACGAAAGGAGTCGAGATGCGCCAAGCGGTGGAACGCTTGTTGCTGGATGAAGAGGTGCGTCGTCGCGTGAAGGATCGGTTGCGAAAGCTGGTTCAACAGGGAGCTGCCGATTTGGTGGCCGATGTCCTGGGGAGTGAACAATGGAAATGAACACTTCGTGGAATTTGCCGTTATTGTCTGCACTGGCGTCCATGTTAGTGGCTCAAGGCATCAAGATTCCTTTTCAGCGATGGCGGGAAAAGGCGTGGAATTGGCGATTGGCGTTCTGCAGTGGAGGCATGCCCAGTTCTCATGCGGCGGTCGTGAGCGCGTTGGCGGTGGCGATGGGGTTATCTTATGGTTGGAATTCGCCCTGGTTCGCTGTGTCATCCGTCTTTGCCACCGTGGTGCTGTACGACGCCGTAGGCGTGCGCCGCCAGGCCGGGCAACAGGCCGTGGTTCTGTACGAATTGGTCAACCGGGCCCAAGAGGCGGGGATTGATCTGTCGGGCGTGGCGGCGGCCCAGGCCCGAAGGTGGGTGCACCGGGGCCATACGCCCCTGGAGGTAGCGGGTGGAGTGACCCTCGGCACCAGTATCGCCTGCTTGGTGTATCTCATGGCTCACTGAGGGAGACTGGCCTGAGCGGGTGATGGGTTCGGCCGTCCGGGTGCGCCCCGGTGATCCCGGGGTACGAAAGCCGGCCACCCCGCTCCTCCCGTGGCCCTGAGGAGTACGAGACCCGCGCAAAGCTTACGAAATTGAACGTTTCAGGGGCGCGACCGAGACGGGCCTGGGCTCCGTCTCGATGATGGCTCACGGGACGGCAGAGAAAACGGTTTGGTCCGTCCATTGCCGGAGTTCTTCGTCGGTCCAAGTTACCTGATGGAGGGGGACGGGTGTTCCAGTGTCCACGGCGCGGGTCACCCGTCCTTCTTCTTCCAGTTTAACGAGGTGTCCCAGGAGGGTGCGCTCCGCCACCCAGCGGGCAGCGGGCGGAATCTGCCCTTCATAGATGGCCGATAACAGGTCGGCGATCCGCCGGGGATGTTTGTCGATCAAGGACATGATCTGCTCCTCCCGTTCCTGACGGTGGGAAAGATAGTAGCGAATCTGGCCTGCCGGATCCTGCACAAGCGGTCCATGGGCGGGACCTGCGATCTCGGCTGGATAGGTCAACAGTTTTCGGAGGGTATTGAGATAGGTTCGAAGATGTCCATCCGGCGGGCCGATCCAGGTCGTCCCGGCGCCGAGGACCGCGTCTCCGGTGAACAAAACCTTTGCCGTTGGCTCCCAGAAACAGAGGTGTCCCGGCGTGTGACCCGGGGTTTCCAGGGCGACCAAGCGGACGTCGCCGACCTGCCGAGTGGTGCCCTCCGCGAGGTCCGGTCGGAGGCGGTGTTCTGGGACGTACTGTTGTACCGCCGCCGCATCGGCCGGGTGAACGTGCACGGGGCAATCCCACAGTTCGGCCAAATATCCCGCTCCTGCCGCGTGGTCCGGGTGGTGGTGAGTCAACAGTATGCCGGTGACGTGCAGGTGGCGTTCCCGGACGGCGTCCGTCAAGGGTCGCAGAGCTTCCGGGTCTGAGTAGCCGGCGTCGATGACGAGGCCTTCGCCCCCGTCGGATACCAGGAACAGGTTTGTGCCGGTGGCCGGCGGTAACGTGGGGGTCCTGGCGGCGAAGAGAGTCACCCATTGCGGCAGAGTCATGGATCTGCTCCTTTCCTCGGTGGTTGAGTTATTCTCATAGTAGAGCCAAAATGTTCGGTTGTCTACAAGGGGGGCTGGTTGTGCGCATTTATACCCGGTCGGGAGATGACGGGAAGACCAGTTTGGTGTTTGGCCGGCGCATCGGAAAGGATTCTTTGCGGGTGGACACGTATGGAACGATCGATGAAACGAATTCGGCCGTCGGTGCGGCTGTGGCCCTGCTCCGCGGGCGATCGGCAGGCAACTGGGGGGACGTGATCGCCGCCTTGGAGCGGGTGCAGCGGGAGTTATTCGACGTCGGCCGGGAGCTGGCCACGCCCGAGGAGAAGCGCGAAGGCAGTTTTGTCACCGATCAACACGTTTTGGGGTTAGAGAAAAATATCGACCGGTGGGAGGAACAATTGCCTCCCCTCACCCGGTTCATTTTGCCGGGCGGGGACCCGGCAGCGGCGATGTTGCACCTCGCGCGAACGATTTGCCGGCGGGCCGAGCGCCGGGTCGTGGCCCTTGCCCAGGAAGAGCCAGTGGCGGATTCGGTGTGTCGGTACCTCAACCGCCTGTCCGACTTTCTGTTTGTCGCGGCCAGGGTCGTCAACCACCGCTTAGGCGTTCAGGAGCCTGCCGTTGATTTTCAACAGGGATAAGGAGTGCGAGGTGTAGAATGAGCAAAAACCTTTACGAAAAACGCGGAGTGATTGTCGATCTCGATGGCACGCTGTACCGGGGGGACCGGGCCATTCCCAGTGCTGTGTCCTGGTATCAAAACATCAGCCGCTCTGCCGACGTGGTCTTCGTCACGAACAACTCCATGTATTCGCCGGAACGCGTGGCGTCTCGGCTCCGGAACATGGGGTTTCGCGCAGACAAACAGCGGGTCCTGACCTCGGCGGTCGCCGCGGCGGCCTACGCCGCCGAGGTCTGGAAGAACGAGCCGATTCTCGTTCTTGGAGAAGAAGGGCTGTGGCAAGCTGTGTCTTCGGCCGGCCTTCGCGCATTCCGGCCTGGGGACATCGCCCCAGCCGAGGCCGCGGCGGTGCTGCAGGGGATTCACACCCACTGCACCTACAACGATCTGGCTGAAGTATGCTTGGCCATCCGGGCCGGTGCCGCCTATGTGCTCACCAACCCGGACCGAGCTCTGCCGGACACGAGGGGACTCATTCCCGGCGCCGGATCGATCGGAGCGCTCATTGAAACGGCCACCGGCGTTGCGCCTCTTGTGATTGGGAAACCCCAAGGGCGCATGATGGAACAAGCCCTCGCTCTGCTCGGTCTTCCTAAAGAAGAGGTGGTCGTGGTGGGGGACAACTTGGACACCGACATTCTGGCCGGCCACAGGGCTGGACTTGACACCGTTCTCGTGTTGACCGGGTATTCCCGCCGAGAAGATCTTGCGTCTGCCGCCGCTGCCCCCACCTGGGTGCTGGACGATCTCACTCAATGGTTTGCGTAGACGGTGTCGGTCATCTTTTCGACGTCTTCGGGATTGTCGGTTTGCTTCCACTGCGCGGTGGAGCGGAGCAGCCATTGGGTAAAATCCCGCCCGGACAGGGCCTCGCACAGGAAAAGGCCGATCTGAACCGGGAGTTCCTGCTGGCCGCCCATGTGTTCTTGCAGTTTTTGAATCGCTTGAATCACCCGGGACTGTTCAATTTCTCCACTCACGGCGTCGAACAACCGGCGCCCTTCTTCCGTCAGGTGTACCTCGGTGATCCGCTCGTCTTCTTGATTCGACCGAGTGGTCACAAGCCCCAATTGTTCCAATTTCGCAACATTGTGGAAAGCGCTCGAAATGTGCCAAAGTCCGCGCTGGGCGATGGTGGAAATGGAAACCCCATCTTCCTGATACAACAGACTCAGCAAATGAAGCTGGGATCCCGTCAGGTGATAGGGTCGCGCAATGCGGCGCAGGTCGTCGTCCAACGCCTTGGATAAGCTTCTGATCAGGTTAAACGTCAGATGGACATCGGCCCATCGGTGCATGAAGAAGCACCTCCTCGTGAAATCTACACCTATGCGATCGTTTCTGAGGCAAAGGGTCTTTCCATATCAATCTATGCTCTCATAGCAATTCGAGATGTCTCCCGTGTTTAAGCCCGTACCTTGATGAAAGGATTGAGGCTGTGCGACCCGCTGTGTTCCTCGACCGCGATGGCGTGATCAACCCATATGTAGCCCATATTCATCGCCTCGGCGCATTTCCCCTGCTCCCGGGGGTCGGTGCGGCAGTCCGGCGCCTCAACGAAGCCGGCCTATGGGTGTTTGTGGTGACGAATCAGGGCGGCGTCGGATTGGGGTATATGGACGAAAAGGATGTGAGCAGGATGCACCAACGGATGCGCCAGCGCCTTAGCGCCGAAAAAGCGCAGATCGACGCCATACGGTTTTGCCCCCATGCGCCGCGGAGCGGTTGTTCTTGCCGAAAGCCGGCCCCCGCGATGCTGCTGGACCTGATGCAGGCCTACCCCGTGGACCGGGAGCTGAGCTTTATCGTCGGGGATCGAGAATCGGACGTGGAGGCGGGACATCGCGCTGGAATTCGAGCCGTTCGCATCGGTGACGGACCGACTCGGGCGGAATTTCGAGCCCCCGACCTCCCCGCGGCCGTTAACCTTATTTTAACGTATCATCGTGTAAAACGGGAAATGAAAATCAAGAGATGATTGATCGGTAAAATGTGGTATATCCAATCATCAAGGAGCGTGAAAATATGCGGAAAGCCAGAGATTCTCTCGGGGAAGTGATGATCGACGATGCAGCCTATTACGGTGCCCAAACCGCCCGGGCGATAAAAAATTTTCCGATCAGCGGGATGCGGCTGCCCCGGGAGTTTATCCGGGCCCAGGCGCTGGTTAAAGGAGCGGCTGCCCTGGCCAATCGAGATTTGGGGCGGCTTGAGCCCGAGGTGGCCGATGCCATCGTCAAAGCGGCCCAGGAAGTGGCCGAGGGCAGGTGGGACGATCATTTTGTCGTAGACGTTTATCAGGCGGGTGCGGGGACGTCCCAGAACATGAACGCCAACGAGGTGATCGCCAATCGGGCCTGTGAGTGGCTGGGGGCGGAAAAAGGCCGGACCGACCTCGTTCACCCGAACGACCACGTGAACATGGGGCAATCCACCAACGACACGATCCACACCGCGCTGCACCTGGCGGCCTGCGAATCGGTGCACACCCGGCTGATTCCCAGCGTGTCGGCGCTCATTGCAGCCTTTCGAAAAAAGCAGGAACAGTATAAGGATGTGGTGAAACTCGGGCGGACCCACCTCCAAGATGCTGTTCCCATTCGGGTCGGCCAGGAAATCGGGGGGTGGGCCGGGGCACTGGAGGCGCGTCTGAAGGACGTGCGCCACGCGGCGGACGGGCTTTTGGCGATTGGGATCGGCGGGACGGCGGTGGGTACCGGGCTGAACGCCGGCCCGCAGTTTCCGGGAAAGGTGCTGGAGAGGCTGCGGGAATGGACGGGTTACCCCTGGCGGGAGCCCGAAGACCGATTCACCTTCATGCAAAATACTGACGCCGTGGCCGCGCTGAGCGGCTCTTTGCGGGGGCTGGCCTTGTCCCTAGGGAAAATCGCGGATGATCTCCGGCTGCTCAGTTCCGGCCCCCGGGGCGGCTTGGCCGAGTTCCGGCTGCCGGCGGTGCAACCTGGCTCTTCCATCATGCCGGGCAAAGTGAATCCGGTGATGGCTGAGATGATGAATATGATCGTGTATCAAGTGATCGGCTGTGACGCCTGCGTGGCGGCCGCCACCGCCGGAGCCCAACTGGAACTAAACGTGATGATGCCGGTGATTGCCTGGAATGTCCTGCACGCTATCCGCATCCTGGGAACGGGGTGTGAAGCATTCCGAGTGCGTTGTATTGAAGGCTTGGAGGTGGATCAAGACCAGTGTCGCCACTGGGTGGAGCGGAGCACCGCTTTGGCGACGGCACTCAACCCGGTGATCGGTTATGACCGGGCGGCGGAGTTGGCAAAAAAAGCCTATCAGGAGGGCCGAACGGTGCGAGAGGTGGCGGCAGCCAGCGGCTGGGTGAGTACCGAGGATATAAATCGTCTGATGGATCTACACCGGATGACCGACCCCACGGCGTGAGAAACGAAAAATCAGCGAGCGGCGGAACGAACCGTCCCCCTTTATTGTTTTTGGCGCCGGGGACCGGTGAGCCCACTTCTGGAGTCCTCCGGACCCTGTCGGCGGTTCTCTCATAGACTGGTGTTGAACGTCACCAGCCCAGGAGGGAGAACCGATGGAGGACCAACAGAGCGCGAAGGAGAACGAGGATCAGAGGAATCAAAGTGCCGAGGAGTGGCTCGGGGGATCCCCCGCTCCCGTACCGATGCCCGCCGCCTGGACAGAGCCGGTGGAATCCGGGACGCCGATGTGGCGGCATGGATATGGGTTCGACGCGGATCAAGGAGCCAGTTATCCGTCTCCTGGACTGCCGGGTCAGGTGCCGGATGAGTTGTTTTACGGGGAATCGGCGCCGGGGGAGATGGGGTACGGCGCCTGTCGGCAGATGTACGGCCCGCCGGCGGGGACGCCGGGGGCACCTGGCGCCCCTTGGGCCCCGTATGGGACGGCGGGCATGTTGCCCGGCATTCTGCCGCCGTTAGTGGAGTCAGTGCTCCCGGGCCAAGTGTCTCCTGGGGGTCCCGGCGCTCCCATGCCCGGGCAGCCTGGTTATGTCCCGGGTGCCCCGGGTGTGCCGCCCGGGACGCCGGGAGGTCCAGGCGGATACCCCGGGTTGCCAGGGACCGGATACCCAGGGGCAGCGGGCTATCCCGGGGGAGGCGCGCCCATTGGCGGCCTGCCGATTCCTCCGGTCATACCGGGGTTGCCAAGCGGTGTGCCCGGAATGCCGGGGGCTCCCGGTGCCGGGGTGCCAAGCGCTGGAGTGCCTGGAGTAGGGGCACCGTGGATGCCCGGTGTTGGGGCGCCCGGGATTCCTGGGATGCCCGGGGGCGGGATGATGCCGGGTATGCCCGGGGGACCGGGAATGGGCATGCCGGGGGCGCCTGGTGTCGGTATGCCGCCCGGGGGGCCGGGAGCCGGGACGTCCGGAATGTCAGGAACCGGGGGCCCGTCTCCGGACGGTTGGGGATTTCCTCCCCTTGAAACGGGGTGGGTCCCTCGAGAACCTCTTGGTTACCTCGAACAATACCCCGTACCCGGCGCCCAGCCGGAGGACTTGCGGGCATATGACCCGCCGGCCTTGCCCGGATACACCTCGGGAGGCGCTGACACGACGGAGGGGGGAAGGGAAGAGGAATCCCCTTGACCCCGACACTCCGCCCTACTGCAATGCAAGGATCCACCCCTCTTCGTCTCTCCCCCGCGGCCGAGGCGCCCCGCTACGGGCGCCTCTCCCAGACTTTGCATGATCCGGCGACCTGACGATTAGAATAGGGATGATCTGCCGTTCAGGGGAAGGGGGAGATGTTCGTGCTGGTGGATTTTCGCAACGAACCACTGACCAATTTTCAAGATCCGACGTTCCACCGTGCGATGAAAGAAGCCCTGGAAGACGTGCGTCGGGGGTTCGGCCGGGAATACCCCATGCGCATCGACGGAAGGGACCGGCTCAGCGGGCACTGGATCCGTTCGGCGGATCCGTCCCGACCGAAGGAGGTGGTTGGCCAGGTCGCTGCGGCGACCCGCGAGGACGCCATGGATGCCGTGGAAGGGGCCTGGTCCGCCTTCGAAGGTTGGGCCCGGGAGCCGGCCGAAGCCAGGGCCCGGTGTCTGTTTAAGGCGGCGGCGATCATGCGACGGCGCAAATTTCACCTGGCCGCCCTCATGTGTTTCGAGGTGGGCAAAACCTGGTCAGAAGCGGATGCCGATGTCGCCGAGGCAATCGATTTTCTGGAGTTTTACGGCCGTGAGATGATCCGCCTGGCCCGCCCCCATCCCTTGACACGCATCCAGGGGGAAGACAACGAAGTCATTTATGAGCCCCTCGGGGTTGGGGTCGTCATTCCGCCTTGGAATTTTCCCCTCGCCATCCTCACGGGGATGACGGTGTCTTCGGTGGTGGCGGGCAACGCCGTGGTGTTAAAACCGGCCAGCGCAAGTCCGGTCATTGCCGTGGAGTTCACAAAGATCATGGAAGAGGCAGGAATTCCACCCGGAGTGATTCAGTTTCTTCCCGGTTCTGGCGGGGAGATCGGCGACGTGCTGGTGTCTCACCCCCAGGTGAGGTTTGTCACCTTCACCGGTTCCCGGGATGTCGGGGTTCACATCTATGAACTGGCGGCCAAAGTGCAGCCGGGGCAGAAATGGTTAAAGCGCGTGATTGCGGAAATGGGCGGCAAAGACGCCATCATTGTGGACAGTGACGCCGATCTGGATGATGCGGCCGCGGGGATCGTCACTTCAGCTTTCGGATTCGCCGGGCAAAAATGTTCCGCCTGTTCCCGGGTAATCGCCCTGGAGGGCGTGTACGAGCCCATTCTGGAACGGGTCAGGGCACTCACGGAGCGACTCAAGGTGGCACCGGCGGATTTGGAAGAGGCGTCCTACGGGCCTGTGGTGGACCGGGCGGCGTATGAGAAAGTGCTTCAATACATCGAGATTGGGCAAACCGAGGGGCAACTGGTAACCGGAGGAGGTCCCGCCGAGGGGGACGGGTATTTTATCAAGCCGACGATCTTTCGCGATGTTCCGCCCGAGGCCAGGATTGCCCAGGAGGAAATCTTCGGTCCGGTGCTGGCCTTTTTAAAAGCGAAGGATTTCGACGAGGCCCTCCGGATTGCCAACGGAACCCAGTACGGCCTGACTGGGGGGGTGTATTCCCGGAATCGCGCCCATCTTGAACAGGCCAGGCGGGCATTCGAAGTCGGCAATCTCTATTTTAATCGCAAAATCACCGGGGCCTTGGTGGGGGCGCATCCGTTCGGAGGTTTTCACATGTCCGGCACTGATTCAAAAGCCGGAGGCCAGGACTACCTGCTTCTCCTGACCCAGGCCAAAGTGGTGTCTGAACGGTTCTGACCACAAAAAACCGGGGGCGTGGGGTCGCTCCCGGTTTCGTTTAGTGACGGTTCAGGAAGCCTGGGACCGCTGATCCTTGTGCGCTTTTTCCTCTTCCAGGCGGTGGACCGCAGCTGGGGTGGAGTGATGTTTATAGTACCCGAAATTCAAATTGTTCGTCCGGTACCGGCCGTCCCGGCGAAAATCCACGCGATCCGCGGTCAGGCCGAAAATGATGTAAAGAACAAATGCGATGAGCACGGTCCACCCGATGGCCCCGTACATCTGTTGAGACAGAAAATATGCGCTCAGGCAAAAGGCGACAAATGCCACGCCTAAGGTAGCGCCGAAAAGTCCGTACAGTTTGTTCTTCATGGTATATCCCCCCTTTGCGCAATCTCGGCGCAATCAAGCCGTCGCCATCCTCCGGCCGCCGGGGACCTTCCGGCCGGTCGGGTGGGAATCGTTCCGGCACCGCACGTCGCTTTTGACAGTGCGGACCGTGACAAGTCAGTAGATCTTAAGCTTATTATACAGCGTATCCCGTTGAACGGGAATCCGCCCGGCCTCCCGGATCAGGCGAATAAATTGTTCTTTCGGAGCCATTTGGGCCGTCTCGGCGCCGGCGGCGTGGACAATCTGTTCCTCCATGACGGTGCCGTCCAGGTCATCCACCCCGAAGGCCAGGGACACTTGAGCCATTTTTTCGCCGATCATCATCCAGAAGGCCCGGATGTGGTCAAAGTTGTCGAGCAATAGCCGGGCGGTGGCCAAGATGCGCAAATCATAATACCCCGAGGTGGTGTCTTGAATCCCATATTCCTCCGCCAGGGCGGTGTTGGCCGGGTGGAAGGCGAAGGGAAAAAAGCAAGAAAACCCCCCGGTCTCATCCTGAAGTTCCCGAAGCCGCAACAAGTGGTCCACCACGTGCTCCGGCCGCTCGATGTGACCGTACAGGATGGAGGCGTTGGTGCGGATGCCCATCTGGTGGGCGGCGCGGTGGACGGCGAACCACCGGTCGGCGCTGGTTTTGTGACCGGCGATGATCCGGCGCACTTCCGGGTCGAACACTTCAGCCCCGCCCCCGAGGATCGAGTCGAGCCCCGCCTCCCGGAGCCGCTCAAGAACGGTTTCCACCGGGAGCTTGGCGATACGGGCCATGTAGTCGATCTCCACCGCCGTAAAGGCTTGCACGTGAACCCCGGGCAATATGCGTTTCGCCAGGTGCATCATCTCTTCGTAGTACGAGAGGGGCAAAGAGGCGTTCACGCCCCCGACGATGTGCAATTCGGTGAAACCCCGCCCGGCGATCTCTTTCATCTTCGCTTCCAATTGTTGGAGGCTGAGGGCATAGGCCCCGGGTTGATCCGGTTTTATCCCAAAGGCGCACAGTTTACAACTGAGATGACAGATGTTGGTGTAATTGAGGTGGGTGTTGATGATAAAATACGCGTCATCGCCATTTTTCTGTCGCCGAACTTCATCGGCCATCGCCCCGACCCGAAGAAGGTCCGGGGACTGAAGCAACGCCAAGCCATCCTCAAAATCGAGGCGCTCGCCGGCGGCGAATTTTCGTTCCACGGCGGCCAAGGCCGGATGGGTGGACGTGGAGAACAAGGCCGTTTCTCCTTTCCATATCGGGATCGGATCTATTCTACCATACTCGGTTGGCTCACTGGCGCGGTTTTCGCGATTTCCCCGCTCCCAGCCGTTCTGTTAAAATGGAAGGAACGGGGGTGTTGTCGTTGCGTTATTACACGGCACCGGACTGGGGGGAGGGAAAAGGGGGGCGGGGATTTCGAGACGTGCCCTGGGGGCGGATTGCCGGGTATTTTCGGCCGTATGCCCTCCTGCTCGCCGGGGTGATCGGCTCCATCGTCCTGGGCAGCCTGCTCGGACTGGTCCAGCCTTTATTGATTCGGGGAATCATCGACCGGGCGATTCCCCAGCGGGATATGGTCCTCCTCAGTGAGTTGGCCGGGCTGATCGTGGCCACCGCCCTGGCGTCGGCGGCGGTGGGCGTGCTTCAGGGTTATTTGAACGCGCGCATTGGCCAAGGCGTGATGTTCGACCTGCGCAACGAAATGTATCGGCACCTGGTCCGCATGCCTCTGCAATTTTTCACCAATACAAAAACCGGGGAGATTATGTCCCGGGTCAACAACGATGTAAACAGTCTCCAAATGGTGGTCAGCGACACGGTGGCCAACTCTCTGCGCAATGTCATCAGCGTGGTCATCACCGTGGCGACGATGTTTGCCCTCAACTGGCAGTTGGCCTTGTTGTCGCTGGTGATCTTGCCCCTTTTTATCGTTCCGACCCGCCGAGTGGGGCGGATGAATTACAACCTGCGAAAGCGAAGTCAGGAGAAGTTGGCCGATCTCAGCGCGTTGATGCAGGAGACGCTGGGGGTCAGCGGGATACTTCTGGTGAAGACGTTTAATAAAGAGCCCAGTGAAGTGGAACGGTTTGAGGCGAAAAACCGGGAGCTCATGGAGGCGCAGATGCGCCAGAGCCTGGTGGGCCGCTGGTTTTTCATGATGCTCACCACCATCTCCACGGCGGGGCCGGCGATCATCTACTGGTATGGGGGGCGCCTGGTCATGGGGGACGCCATGACCCTGGGCACGGTGGTGGCCTTCACCGCTTATCTGGGGCAACTGTACGGACCCGTGTCCGCCTTGGCGAATATTCACGTCAATGTGATGGGGTCGGCGGCGCTGTTCAGCCGACTGTTTGAGTATCTGGATAAGCCGGTGGAGATCGAGGACCGTCCCGGGGCGGTGGATGTGGGGCGGGTTCGGGGCCAGATCCAGTTTGAAAATGTATATTTTCGCTACCGGCCTGGAGGGGAATGGGTGCTGCGGGGGATCGACCTGACCATCGAACCCGGGCAGTTGGTGGCCTTGGTGGGGCCGAGCGGGGCGGGGAAGACGACCTTGAGTTATTTGATTCCCCGGTTGTACGACCCCGAGGTGGGCCGGGTGACTTTGGATGGGCACGACCTTCGGGACGTGACATTATCGTCGCTGCACGGGCAGATTGGCGTGGTCACCCAGGAGACATTTTTATTCCACGCCTCGCTCCGGGACAATCTTCTCTATGCCAAGCCAGACGCCACCGAGGAGGAAATGGAGGCGGCGGCGAAAGCGGCTTACATCCACGACATGATCCAGAGGCTGCCGGACGGGTACGATACCTTAGTAGGGGAGCGGGGGTATAAGCTTTCCGGGGGCGAAAAGCAGCGCATCGCCCTGGCCCGGGTGATTCTCAAAAATCCCCGGATCTTGATCTTGGATGAGGCGACCTCGGCCCTGGATTCCCACTCCGAGCGCTATATCCAAGCTGCCCTTCAGCCCCTTTTCCAGGGGAGAACGTCCATTGTCATCGCCCATCGGCTGTCGACGATCCTGCGAGCGGACCAAATTGTGGTGATCGACGGCGGCCGGGTGGTGGAGAAGGGCACGCATCGGGAGCTGTTGGCCCGGGGTGGGTTGTACGCCCGGCTGTACGCCGAACAGTTCGCCGATCAGGAGGCGGGGCAACCGGTGGATGGGGAAAGCGCGCTTGAGCGGGATCTGAACGTCGCCGGGGGCGGGCAAGGCTGAACGGCAGGCCGGATTCTTCTGCATGGAATCGGCGTTGGACATTGAATTGTCGGAGGAGGTGCGGCAGTGGCTGAAGAGGGACGTATTCCCCCGGGTCAATTTGTAACGGAGCGATGGCCGATTCTGCACGCCGGCCGGGTGCCGGAGATTGACCTGGAGAGCTGGAGGCTTGAACTGTTTGGCCGGGTGGAGCAGCCGGTTCAATTCACCTATTCGGAATTCATGGCCCTGCCCCAGACTTCGTACCGGTGCGACATTCATTGTGTGACCACGTGGTCCAAATACGACAACCTGTTTGAGGGCGTGGCTTTTCGGGAGGTCCTTCGGCGGGTGAACCTCCTGCCCGATGCCCGGTACGTGCTGGTGCACGCCTACGGGGGGTGGACCACGAATTTGCCCCTGGAGGAGTTGCTCAAAGAGGGGGTCCTTTTGGCCCATTCCCATAATGGAAAATCCCTGACTCCAAAACACGGCTGGCCCCTGCGCCTGGTGGTGCCCCATTTATATTTCTGGAAATCGGCCAAATGGGTGCGGGGACTCGAGTTTTTGGCGGAGGATGTGCCGGGATATTGGGAGGAGCGCGGATACCACATGCTCGGGGATCCCTGGCGCTCCCAGCGGTACAGGGATGATCCGGAGTGGGTGAATGGCGATCTGCAAAGGGCGCAACGAGGGGTATTCAGGTGGTATGTCGACGGGGAAAGGTGAGAAGGGACCGATGGTTCGCGTGTTTGTGTATGGAACGCTTTTGGTGGGGCAGGCAAATCACGGGGTGGTCGCTCCCCACCTGCTCAGCGTTCGCCCGGGCCGGGTGCGGGGGCGGTTGTACGACGTGGGGGCGTACCCGGCGATGGTGTTGGACGAGGCGGCAGGGGAAGTGGAAGGCGAGTGGTTCGAGGTGACGCCGGAAGGGCTTCGGGCCATGGATGACCTGGAAGAATACCGGGGCCCGGGTCAAGCAAACGATTATGAGCGGGTGTGGGTCCGGGACGCCCGGGAGGAGCGGTCCGGGTGGGTATACGTTTGGTTGGATTCCCGGGGGTATCCGGAGATTCCAGTGGGGTCCTGGCGGGAATGGCTCGCCCAAAGGTGAAGAAAATGCCCGTGCTCAAAAATATAATTTCAACCAAACAGCGTATGAGAAGATTTATCACCGGCTCTCCGGAGATGATCCGCCGGACAGAAGAAATCTACCGGGCCGTCTTGGGGTTTTACCTGGACGTGATACATGACAATCTCGACAAACTGCCCGGGTGGGACAGGAATTCCGGCACAAGGGCGCTGGAAAAACTGACGGTCCGGACAGAGCCACGCATGAACAGGAAAACCCGGAAACCATTCGGCGGCAATCCCAAGTTCCGATGGGCTGACGTTTTTCTGGCCCACTTCGGAGTACTGCCACCCTTTTGTGACACTCTGCCGGAGATGAATCCCCACGGCTTCTTTGGGCACCCGTGTCTAGTCGCCGCTCGCAGTACTTGCGGCGTGGCCGCTACCGCATTGAGGGCGTAGTGGACGACGGATACACCGGGTGGTGCCGGGCCCGGCCTGATCCCCGTTTTGGATTGACTGCTCATGGGAAACCAGACCACCTTCACCTTTCGGCAAAGGCTTTAAGCTGCATATCTTGCAAGAAACTTTTTCGCGATATTCCTCACGCCGTTCAGGTCGGCGTTCCCCTTGCTCCCGCAAACCGGACGGGCGAACAGCGGAGCGCCCGGCCGGTATCCTTCCGGCGGATCGTTTTCGCCATATCGGGCTACCCATGAATTGCAACCTGCGCATTTCCTGCTCGTGTCCTTTGGGTTAACCCGGCTGGTGATCATGCCGTACTCCCAGGCTTTGTATTTCGTGTTGTGGAAGATCTTGCCGCGAAGCCAGTACGCCCGTTTCACGTTGGCCCGCTTGCTATAATTGCCTTTCACGGGTCTGAACCTGCCCAAGTGCTCAAAAACGATGATGCTTGCACCGTGTTCCTGGGCGAATTCGACGATCCTCCGGGAGATCCGGTGGGCTTCGTAGAGGTCCATGTTCCGGATCTTGTTCCAAAGCGACCGGTTGTCTTGCTCATCCGGATTCAAAACACCGGTGAGACTGCGCTTTGTCGCGATCATCCCCAAAAGACGCTTCCTGCGGCCGTTTAGATGGTTGCCGCCACGGATAAACCGTGTGGCCACCTGCGTGCCGTCGCTCTTGAATATGCCGCATACCGCCAGCCTGTCCCCGGCTTTTTACTCGGGCTAAAGCCCGGTAACTTGCGGTGGGTTCAAAACTCTGTCACATAAATAGCCTGAAAGGGCTACGGGCAAATGTTGCGTGATGCGTTACGGTGAAGGCGGGGTGAAGTCCGGGTCGGGCACGGCGGGTTTGCCGCATAGAAGGAAGGAGGTGTAGCTGATTGGTCGGAAAAGAGTTGCCATCCCATGGCGGGCTTGGCTGGTGATGTTCGGCCTGTTGGTGGGGAGCGTGCCGGTGCACGCCGAAGCAGCATCCGGCGGTCTTCAGGCCGTGATCGACCGGGCACCGCCCGGATCCACGGTGAAGATCGCCCCGGGAACGTATACCGGTCCCATCACCCTGGTAAAGCCCATGACCCTCCTTGGAGGTCCGGGGGTGCGAATCGCAAACGGGGGTGGGGGTTCGGAAGACCGGCCGCTGCTCTTGGTGCAAACCAGCGGAGCGAACGTCCAGGGGGTGCAGCTAGAAGACAAACTCAGTCGTCCGAAGCACGCCACGCTGGAGGTTCGCGGCGACAACAACGTATTGTCCGACCTGACGATATCCACCGGAAGCATAGGAATCCGGCTCCAGGGTGCCGATGGCAACAAGATCCGGGGGGTGCATATCCAGGGAACGGGGGTCGGGCGATCCGGCGGGACGGTGTTCACCGTCGGGAACGGCATTGAACTGTGGAATTCCAACGACAACTGGGTGGAGAACTGTCGAATCGCCAAGGTCCAGGACGGGGTGTATCTCGATACCAGCCGCCGAAACCAGGTGCTCAATAATGTCGTTCAGGATTCTCACTACGCGGTGCACCTCATGTTCACCGGTGAGAGTGAAATCTCGGGCAATCGCTTCGCGCGAAATATCACCGGGGTCATGGTCATGGGGGACGACGGCAGCCGGGTCATCGGCAATCACATCGAGAAACAAGCCGCCAATGTACAGGCCCAAGGGATTCTGGTGTATGATTCTCACCACTGCCTGATTGCCGAGAACCACGTCATCGGCAACCGCATCGGGTTTTATGTGGATCAGGCC
Organism: Kyrpidia sp.; assembly: GCF_023512215.1. NCBI lineage: Bacteria > Bacillati > Bacillota > Bacilli > Caryophanales > Alicyclobacillaceae > Kyrpidia > Kyrpidia sp. Next base: position 44,722 of record NZ_JAILZZ010000016.1, read on the forward strand.
AGCCAGAATCGTTTTGTCGACAATACGATTGCGCAAAATTTCTTGGGACTCTATATGACAGCGTCCCGTGACAACGATTTTAATGGCAATTTGTGGATCGGAAATGTCGTTCAGGCCCAGGCGATCTCCAGTCGGGACAATCGCATGGTGGGCAATTACTGGGATGACCTGCAGGGAGTCGATGCGGACGGAGATGGGCGGTCTGACCTTCCTTACCAGGCTTCTCCTTTCCTGTTAGCGCTCACCCGGGCCGTTCCAGCTTACCAGATCTTTTTCCAGGCACCGGGGACCTTCGTGTTGGAGCAGTTGTTTGCCGGTGATACCAGGCGCTGGCTCACGGACACGGCTCCCTTGATGAAGCCACCGGACACCGCAACCGCGTCGGCACCGCCGATGGACAAAACCGTTCCGCTTGTGTCGTTTTTCCTTCTCGGACTGGGACTTTATCCATTCTTACACCATCGACCAGGGGTGTGAAAGCATGAAAATCAAACGGATGATCGGGATGCTGGCAGCGACCGCCGCCCTCAGTCTTGCCCTCGCGGGCTGCGGGAAACAAGCCGCCCAACCGGCGGCCATCGACCCCGCCGTGGACAAGTGTGCCGTCTGCCACATGACAGTCAAAGATGATCATTTTGCCACGGAGATCATTCTTACCGATGGACAGGCGCTAAAATTTGACGACCTCGGCTGCATGAACAAGTGGACCCAGCAAAATGGCACTTCTCAGGTTGCGCAGCGATTTGTCCGGGATTACAACAGCAGTCAATGGCTCAAATTCGAAGATGCCACTTATGTCTACGACCCGAATATCGTGACCCCCATGGCCTATAATGTCGTTTCCTTCCAGAATAAGGCCGATGCGGAAAACTTCCTGAAACAGTACCCGGGCGGGAACCTGTTTACGGCGGATCAGTTGGGGAGCCATAACTGGGCCCGCAACATGGAAATGATGAAAAAACTGAAAGAACAGATGCAGGGCAACATGAGCGGCGGCAGCATGAACGGAGGTAATATGAGCGGCGCGGGAATGGGGCACTAACCCAAGTGAGCGCTGTATGGATCATTGCCAAGCGGGAAATGAAGCTGGGGTACCGGAATCCCTGGGCATACTCATTTCTCGCTCTCTTCAGCGTGTTTAGCCTGGCTCTGGTTTTGATCCAGTCGAACCGGGCAGCCGGGCTGCCGGCGTATACCCATGCCACGGCGACGATGATGAACCTGATCCTCTATCTGCTGCCGATGATGACGCTGCTCTTAGGTGCTTTTTCCGTGACGGCCGAAAAGGAGGACGGCACCCGGGATCTGCTTTCGACTTATACTCTGTCTTCCAGGGCGTACATGGCGGGGAAATTTGTAGGCTTGGTCGCCGTTTTGGCGTCGATATTGGCTGCGGGGTTCGGGCTGTTCGGTCTGGTCGGGGCCTGGCTGGGGCAGGGGGTGACCCTGGCGGATCTGGCTCTGTTCCTGGGTTTTTCAGCGGCCATCCTGTTGTTGTACCTCGGGATTGCCCTCATGATCGGGGCCCTGGCGGCCAATCGCTGGCAGGCGCTGACCATGGGGGTCGGGGTGTGGTTTGTGACGGTGCTCGCCTGGCCAACCCTTCTCATTGCCTCGTTAAATCTCATGCCCCATAGCGCCGTAAAACCGATGTTGACCTTGCTCACGTTCTGTAATCCTGCCGAATTGGTCCGTCTGTTCACCGTCATCCAGCTCGGGGCCGGATCGATCCTCGGTCCGGCCTATGTCCAGTTGGTGGAAGGGGCGTCGGGGCCTTGGGGACCGGTGGTGATGGCGGGATTCGGATTGCTGTGGCTGGCGGTTTTTCAAACGCTCGCTGTGTGGGTCTGGGAGAGGGGGCGACGCCGTGGGTGAGATGGGCCTGGAGTGGGAAAAGATCTCAAAAACGATCCGCGGCAATATGGTGGTCCATCCTTTCAGCTTTCGGCTTCCGCCCGGACGGGTGTTGGCCCTTGCGGGCGGAAACGGTGCTGGCAAAAGTACGATCCTGCGCATGACGGTGGGCCTCCTGCGGCCGACGAGCGGGGTTATTCGAGTCAATGGGATTGAAACGGGTCGGCGGACCCGAGCTTATGTCGAACAGATCGGCTACATGCCGGATGATTTTTCCTTCTCCCCGGGTTTGACCGCCTGGGAGACCATTGCTTTTTTCGCGGGGCTCAAAGGGCTGGACCAGAAAAGAGCCCGGGATGTTTTGGAAATCGTCGGACTTGGGGCGGAGCGGGACAAGCGGGTTGGCCACTTTTCTAAGGGCATGCAGCAGCGACTGCTCTTCGCCCAAGCGATCCTGGCGGAGCCTCCCATCTTGGTGCTGGACGAGCCGACCAATGGCCTGGATCCGTATTGGGTGGACACCCTGGCAGAGCTCCTCGTCGGGGTCAAAAAGAGCGGGAGGTCGGTGGTGTTCTCGACGCACCAGCTCGATGTGGCCGAACAGGTGGCCGATGAGGTGATTTTTCTGAATCGGGGACGGGTGATCAGCTCGGGCGCGGTAGAATCTTTCCGCACCCGATACGGGGCCGGCGGTTTGGCGGCTGCTTTTGCCGAGTTGATTCGCAAAGAACCGGGCACTCGGGTGGCTTCGGAAGGGAGGGGACAACGGCGCGACGGTTCGGGGTGACGAACTGTTCGTAGAAATGATGAGAGAAGAAAGGGAGGGCCTCCGGTGGAAAGGACGGCCCTCAACCTTTATCCGGAGGGATTAATCGGCTGCTTCGGCAACACCGGCGCTGCCGTTGGCCGCATTGGGGCTACCGTCCGCCTCGCTTTTTTTCGGGTACGGTTGTCCCGGATGAGTCGCTGCCCATAGGACTTCATCCAATTTCTTGGGCGAGGCCACGTCTTCCTGGCTCCAGTCCATCTGTTCGGACACCATGGCCATGGGGGCATTGTGGCCGTTGCGGGCGTCGAGGGGATAGGTCGGGGGCACGGCGTCGTAGGGCGCAAAATCCGGATGGGTGGTGAAGGCGTTGATCATCGGCAGGGCCGCGGCGTCGTACTGGGTCATCGGCTTCATGCCGAGAATCAGTTCTATGGTCTTCAACATGGAGGCCGTATCGTAAAAAGTGCTATCCACGGCGCCGCCCCGTTGGGTATACGGGCTGATCACCAGCGCTTCGGTCCGGTGGGCGTCCACGTGGTCCAAGCCGTCCTGGGAATCGTCCTCGATCACGAAAATGGCCGTGTTTTTCCAATAGGGAGAATGGCTCACCGTATGGACGAGTTTTCCGAGGGCGTAGTCATTCTGGGCCACATAGGCCTGGGGTGTGAGGGCTCCAGGTTTGGTGCCCATGGTGTGGTCGTTCGGCAATCGAACGATCTCGAACTGAGGCAGATTTCCATTTTTCACGTATTGTTGAAATTCCTCATTCCACTTGTCAAAGCGGGTCAGGTCAGAGATGTTCAAATCCCAACCAGGATAATCGGGATCATAGTTTTGCCCGATGCTGGGGTCGGTGGGAACCCATTTGCCAGTCTTGGGGTCTTTCTCCACGAACTCCCCATAGTCCCGGAACGACACTCCGGACTTTGTCGCGTCATTCCAGATGAATCCATTTTGTGGGTAGGTCGCGGGGTTTGTGCCCTCGAAATCATATCCCCGGTTCCGGCCGCTGTAGTTGGCCAGCCAGTTTTTCTCTACGTAATCATTGGCTTCGGCGGCGGTGGACCAGTTGTGCCCGTCTGCGCTGACCTCGGCGTCGGTGTAGGTGTTGTCGAGGAGCACGAACTGGTTGGCCAACTTGTGAAGATTCGGGGTGATGTCCTTGCCGAATTCGGTCAGGGACGGGTCACTGTTGCCTTTGCCCATGTCGCCGAACACCTGGTCGTAGGTGCGATTTTCTTTGATGACATAGATCACGTGCTTAATCGGGGAATTCTGGCCGAGGAATCGGGGGATGGGAAACCGGTCCGTCCGGCCGTCACCAGGGCGCCCGTTGGACCCAGGCCCATAAGCGGGTTGATTGTTGCGCTTCACTTGCTCGGTGTAACGCAGGAGTTCGCCTGGGTTCGGGGCGTCAATGATGGAAAGAGTGCCGCTTATCATATTCCCGATATACTGCCCTTGAGTGTTGGGTCCGGCCCCGAGGCCCTTGGCGTTAATGACCAGGATCTGCTTTCCCCTGTCCGTTGTGTATACTCCAGTGGGGTACCAACCGGTGGGGATGAGGCCTTTGACATCAGCCCGGGCGGTGGGGGACCCTTTGCCGAGATCGACGACGGCGATGTCGTTGTTGCCGGCATTGGCCACGTAGAGGGTGCGGCCATCCGGGCTCACGGTGAGGGCATCCGGTTGGCTTCCGGGCAGGGCGCCTCGATAGGGAGCGAGGGAAATGGTCTGAACGACCTTTTGCCGGGAAGGGTCGATCACCGAGAGGGTATCACTGTCCGAGTTGGCCACATAGATCGCGCCGGTGCGGGGGTTCAGGGCCAGGGCATTCGGGTGAAGACCGACCTTGATGGTGGCCTGGGTCTGTAGGGTGTCCGGATCCAGAGCGGTCACCGTGTCTTCGCCCCAGTTGGTGACGTAAAGGGTTTTTCCGTCTTGGGAGAGAAGAGAGGTGTACGGGTATTGGCCGACGTTCCCCTGGGCCACCACCTTGCCCGTGGAGGTGTCGATTTTGACCACGGTATTATACAGGTTATTGACGACATACAAGAAGCCGCCGTCTGCCGAAACGGTCAGTCCCGCGGGATACGCATTTCCCTTTTGGTTATTGGCCTTGGGCCCCGGGGTTAGACCGATGAGCACAATGGGGGATTGCTCGGACAGTTGGCCGTCGCGAAGCTGGAACACGCGGATCTTGTTGTTACCGCCTGCCGAGGCGTACAGCGTCTTTCCGTCCGGGCTAAAAGCCACGCCGAGATAGAGGGCTTCCGGAGACTTGTAGGGTATGGTCTGAATGACCTTTTGCTGTTTGAGATCAATGACTTGAAGGGACTGGGTGCCTTGCCCGTCGTTCGAGACCACCAGGTATCGACCGTCTGGGCTGAGGGCGCCACCCATCGGGAAATCTCCCAGGGTGACCTGCTTCCCAGCGGGGGTCACGACCCAGTCGTAGGAGGTGACCGCGGTGCCATTTGATTGAGGCCCGGCCTCCCGGGCCCATGCGGATCCCGGTGCTAAGCCGGTCCCTAACATGAGCGCAGCCATGGCTGCACCCGCCACCCACCTTTTTCGTGCAATCCTCCGCTCCTTCATGCGCCTCTCCTCCTTGTTTTGTTGATTCTTCCAACGCCCGGCAATTACCGGACATGTCCTATGATAGACCCGGCGTGTAAAGATAGAAACGTTATAAATCTGAAGATTGTGTAATGTTTGTGGGTCATAGTACTGCGAAAAAAGGATCATGTGACGCATGCTTGACAGACCATACAATCGTCAGTAAACTGTTTTCAACGAAACCCGGCTTGGTGGGCGGGTGACGTATCTGTACAGTTGCAGTGTTGGAGCGTGAGAGATCGTTCTTTTCTTAACAATTTCATACCTGGAACGGGTGCCCGAGGCCATTGTTCGGAAAGAGCGCTGGCTCGGGAAAACGGGAAGTCGGGTGCAAGTCCCGCGCGGTCCCGCCACTGTAACGAGGAACTGCCTTACATGGCGCCACTGGGAAACTGGGAAGGCGTAGGGCAGTGATGAATCGAAGCCAGGATACCGGCCCGTTTCCAAAAGAACTCTACCCTACGAGGTATAGGGGGTGGTTCACTGTGAGGCGATCGCACCGTTCTTTGCCTGGTGTCCTCTGCTTGATGCGGGATTTCGCAGGACTGGCCGGAGCACAGAAAAGCAGGTCTTTGAGCGGTGATGAATGGTCCGGATGTTTGAAAACCCCTTAACATGTTCGTGGTTAAGGGGTTTTGCTATGTCCTGAAGAAAACAAGACGGTCGAAGATTTGGGGGAGTGAAGATGGTCAGGTGGGTTATTCTGGTTCTGTTTATGGCCTTTTGGCTCCCGCGCCAAGCTTATGCCATGCACATTATGGAAGGCTATCTTCCCTTGGGTTGGTGTCTTTTTTGGGCGGTGCTATGTCTGCCCGCTTTAATCCTCGGGACTCGTTCTTTACAAAAACAAGCCGGAGACAATCTGAAGATGAAGCTTGTATTGGCGCTTTCGGCGGCCTTTGCTTTTGTGCTGTCGGCTCTCAAACTCCCATCGGTCACAGGAAGCAGTTCACATCCGACCGGAGTGGGTCTGGGGGCTGTTTTGTTCGGTCCTATGGCGATGAGTGTCGTCGGTTGCATCATCCTATTGTTTCAGGCGTTGCTCCTGGCCCATGGCGGGATCACGACCCTTGGCGCCAACACGTTCTCCATGGCCGTTGTCGGGCCCACAGTGTCCTATCTTGTATTCCGTGTGGTCCATAAATATGGATTCGGGCGAGGAGTAGCTGTATTTCTTGCCGCCGCTTTGGGTGACTTATCGACATATGTCACGACGTCGTTCCAGTTGGCTTTAGCGTTTCCCGCCCCTATCGGGGGAGTAGCGGCATCATTTTGGAAATTCGCATCGATTTTTGCCGTCACCCAGGTTCCGCTCGCCGTCAGCGAAGGGCTGCTCACGGTTATCATGGTGAACTGGGTGATGAAATACAATCCCGAGGTTCTGAGCCGAGCGATGAACCTGGCTGAGGAGGCGCACCATGAGGCATAACCATCATCGGCGTTGGGGGAAAAATGGATTTCTCGGTTTATTGGCGGTCGCTTTAGCGGCATTGCCGTTATTGACTCTCAGAACAGCGGAGTTCCAAGGATCGGATGATCAAGGGAAGGAGATGGTACACCAACTGGATCCGAACTACCGGCCCTGGTTTTCCCCTTTATGGGAACCCCCGGGCAGTGAGATCGAGAGTTTGCTGTTTTCCCTCCAGGCAGCCTTGGGTGCCGGGGTTGTCGGCTATTCCATTGGCTATCTTCATGCCCGCAGAAGGGATCGCCATGAGTCCGGTTGATCGATGGGCCCATGCCAACCGGTGGCGCAGGCTCCATCCGCTGCAAAAAACAGTTTTTGCCGCGGCTTTGGGAGGAAGTGCGTTTGTCTTTCCAACGCCGGTAGCGGCGATTATACCTGTGATCGCGGGACTTTTCCTGAGATACGGGGCCGGGATCCCCATACGGGCGTTCCTTCGCTTCATGGCGCTGCCGTTGTCGTTTTTGTCGCTTGGTGCGATCCCGCTCTTGGTTCAAGTACAGCCTTCAGGACTTCCCCTTGTTTGCTCGATGGATGGAATCCCCGGCTGGTGGATTGGAGTGAACGGAGAAGGGGTTCGGACGGCGGTGACCGTGTGGGTCAGGGCGCTGGCCGTAACCTCTTCGATGTACGTCCTGGCGCTTACCACGCCGGTGCCGGATCTCGTGGACATGTTGCGCCGGGTGAACGTGCCCGAGATTCTCTTGGAAGTGATGCATCTCATGTATCGCTATTTGTTTATTCTCATGGAAATGGCTCAACAAACGTATGTGGCTCAGTCCTCTCGGCTGGGGTATCGGTCATGGAGCCGGAGCTTGTCTTCCCTTGGTCGTCTGGGGGCGGCGTTGGCCGTCAAGAGCCGACTGGAGGTGGAGGATCTGTACCGAGCACTGATCTCGCGGGGGTACCGCGGGCGACTGACCGTCCTGCCGCCTCCATGGGCGGTGTGTCTCAAAACCGCCGCCTGGATGGGCGCGGCCGTGGTGGGTCTGGCGGTTGCGGCTTGGCTTGTGGGGAGGCGGTTGCATGGATAAGCCGACCTTCGCATTAGAAGGCGTCGAGTATAACTATGAAGATGGAACCCAAGCTCTGCAGGGCGTATCCCTAGGTATTGAACGCGGAAAAAAAGTCGCTTTTCTTGGTTCCAACGGTGCGGGAAAATCGACGTTATTCCTGCATTTGAACGGGATTTTGCGCCCGTTTCGCGGCCGAATCCTTTTTCGGGGGCAGGAGGTTCGGTACGCCCGCAAAGAGCTTGCTCGACTGCGAGCCAAGGTCGGGATCGTCTTTCAGAACCCGGATCGACAAGTTGTGATCGGTCATGTATGGGAGGATGTGTCTTTTGGGCCTATGAACTTGGGGTTGTCCCCGCCTGAAGTTGAGGCGAGGGTGGAGGAGGCACTCAACATCACCGGACTTTGGGATCTGCGGGACAAGGCCGTGCATCTCCTCAGTTACGGCCAAAAAAAGCGGGTTGCGTTGGCCGGAGTTTTGGCCATGAAACCGGAAGTGATGATTCTCGATGAGCCCACCGCTTCCCTCGACCCTGGACAGGTTCACGCGTTGCTCGAATTGTTAGAGCGTTTACACCGTCAAGGAATCCAAATCGTTCTGTCGACCCACGATGTGGACTTTGCCTATGCGTGGGCGGATTGGGTCGTGATCATGCATGCCGGGCGCGTTCTCGCCGAGGGCTTGCCGAAGGATGTGTTCAGTGACACGGACATTCTGAAAAGGGCATCTCTGACGAAACCGGTGTTGTGGAGGGTCTGGGAGGAATTGAACAAAGCGGGTCTGTATGATGGTGGGCCCCCCAGAACGGTGGAAGAACTGTCTGCGCCTATTGCCCGAGCGGCGGCCGATAGGCGCCCGACCTTCGGGTAATGCGGCAATCAGGGAAAGGTGGAAATACCGTGTTTACCGATACGGAAAGACAAGCACTTTACAAAGTCATCCGAACACGCCGTGATGTTCGATCGTTTCTTCCCGACCCCATTCCACAAGACAAGCTCGATCGCATATTGGAGGCGGCCCATCATGCACCCTCGGTGGGTTTTATGCAACCGTGGAATTTTATCTTAATTACAGACCAAGAAGTGAAAGAGCGCCTGTCTTGGGCTGCTGACAAGGAACGCCGTGCTCTCGCGATTCACTATGAAGACGACCGGAAGGATCTTTTTCTCAGTCTCAAGGTGGAGGCATTGCGGGAAGCCCCACTGACCATTTGTGTGACCTGCGATCCGACCCGGGGGGGCGATCACGTTCTCGGGAGGAACTCGATACCTGAAACGGATATCCTGTCTACGGCGTGTGCCATTCAAAATATGTGGCTGGCGGCTTGTGCCGAAGGGCTGGCGATGGGATGGGTCAGTTTTTATAAGAAAACAGATATTCGCAGCATCCTTTCGATTCCACCCCACATTGATCCAGTGGCCCTCCTGTCGGTTGGCTATACCGATCATTATCCGCCCATGCCTCTCTTGGAAATGGTGGGATGGGAGAAGCGACGGCCGCTTGATTCACTGATCTTTAGGAACAAGTGGGGACTGTAGCCCGTCACGTCAACAAGGGTTGTTGTCGTGTGCCACCAGTGGCATCGCTAGGTGCCCACGAAACGGCTGAGTTCGCCCAGTGGACGCGATTCGGCAAACTTGCCGGTGGAACGAAAATGGATCGGGGACCAGGCGTTGGGTGTAGGGCACAAAGACATTGGTCAGCGCAGAAAATGTTGTCGCATACGAACGACCGGTCGTCTCCTCGGCAAAAATGCGGTAAGATAGAGTTGGACGTGCCGGTTTTGGCAGGTGTACTGTCCGACTTCTCGAAATAAATATGAGGGTGTTTGAAAATGTCATGAGGAGGAATCCGTGATGCGCGAAGCGGTGATCGTTGATGCAATCCGCACCCCCATCGGCCGGAGGAAGGGGAGTCTGGCCCAGGTCCATCCGGTGGATCTGTTGGGCGGGGTGTTGAAACAGTTGGTGAGTCGCAACGGACTCGACGCCGCGGCGGTGGACGATGTGATCGTCGGCTGCGTGGATCAGGTGGGGGAACAATCGGTCAACATCGGGCGCAATGCCTGGTTGTCCGCGGGGTTGCCCGAGTCGGTGCCGGCGGTGACCATCGACCGTCAGTGCGGTTCGAGCTTGCAGGCGCTGCATTTTGCCGCCCAGGGCGTCATGGCGGGGGTGTATGACATCGCCATTGCCGCCGGGGTAGAGTCAATGACCCGGGTCCCGATGATGAGCACCATCGGGGTGCATGGGGTCCCCATGACCCGCGACCTTCAAGAGCGATACCGGATGGACCGGTGGAACCGGCAATTTTTCGACCAGGCTTTGGGGGCCGAGATGATCGCCAAACAGTGGGGATTCACCCGGGAGGATCTCGACCGCTTTGGACTGAGGAGTCATGAGCTCGCGACAAAAGCCCGGCAGAAGGGGTGTTTTGCCCGGGAGATCGTGCCGGTTCAAGTTCCGGTGCCCGACGCCCCGGGCGAATACAGGACTTTTGCGGAGGACGAGGGGATCCGTCCGGATACGAGCCTTGAGAAGATGCTGGCCCTGCCCCCAGCTTTTGAGGACTTGGAACTCATCACCGCGGGCAACGCCAGCCAGATCTCGGACGGGGCGAGCGCGGCCCTGGTCATGAGCCGGGAGATGGCGGAGCGCCTCGGGCTTCGGCCCAGGGCCCGGTTTGTCGCCTTTGCGGCGGTGGGGGTGGATCCGGTGACGATGCTGACCGGCCCGATTCCGGCGACGCAGAAGGTGCTCGATCGGGCCGGCCTGAAAGTGGAGGATATCGATCTGTTTGAGGTGAACGAGGCTTTCGCGTCGGTGGTGCTGGCCTGGCAGAAAGAGATCGGAGCGCCCTGGGATAAAGTCAATGTCCACGGCGGGGCTGTGGCCATCGGGCATCCCCTCGGAGCTACCGGTACCCGGATCACCGCCACGCTGCTCAATGGGCTGGAGGAGCGCAAAGGGCGCTACGGACTCATGGCGATTTGTGAAGGCGGCGGGATGGCCAACGCCACGATTATCGAGCGTATTCCGGAATGATCGGGGCTTCGGGGCGGTGAACGCCGGCTGTGGATTTGAGTGACTGGTTCGGGAGGCCCGGGATGGGACCGCCGGGCCCCCGTTGTCGCTCGGGGGCCAGGCGCGGGAGGTTTGGGACCTCCGGGGTGGCGGTCATCGGCCGCCGGCCCCGGGCTCTACCGGGTCGCTGCTCCGGGATGTGGCGAGGCTACCGCTCGTGGCTGCTCCGGGCTCCACTCCCGGGGTGCCGGCTCAGGTTTGTTCCGGGGGCGCCGGCCCGGGATTGCACCCCAGGCTTCGCGTTTCGCGATATGGTCGTCAAAATGGAGGGAAAGTCGTGATTCTCGCATCACCGGAACGAATTCGCGAATATACGGCGGAGGGGTACTGGGGCACGGAGACCCTCTGGGACCGATTCCGCCAGTACGCCCGGGCCCACCCGGACCGGGTGGCTTTGGTGGACCCGCCCAACAAAGAAGAATTGGTGGGTTTTTACCCGGAGAGGCTGACGTATCGGGAGTTGGAGCAAGCCGTGGGGGCCGTGGCCCAAGCTTTGGTGGACCGGGGCCTGCGGAAAGACGATGTGGTGATGGTTCAGCTTCCGAACGTGTGGGAGTTGGCGATGCTTTACTTGGCCGTCGCCCGGGCGGGGGGTGTGATCGCCCCGATTCCCGTTCAGTGGCGGGCCAAGGAGTTCAGCTATATCGCCGGCCTCACCGAAGCCGCCATGTTCATCACCACCCGCCAGTTTCGCGGTTTCAGCGGCTTGGACATGGCCCGGCAACTTCAAGGACAGTTGCCCGCCCTGCGGGAGATTCTGACTCTGGAAGACGTTCGAGAGATGGCCCGGGGCGCGTATGATGAAGAGCGGCTGGGCGCCATCCCGATGGACGCGAACGATATTTTCACCATCTGTTGGACCTCGGGCACCGAGGCGGAGCCAAAGGGCTGTCCCCTCAGCCACAACAACTGGCT
>NZ_JAILZZ010000017.1:0-55918 GCF_023512215.1 Kyrpidia sp.
GCCCGTATTATTGAATCACTTTTACCGCGGGCTCAGAACAATTTCTTCGAGCGATCTGGGCGCAATCCGACGGTCAAGGCCGGAACCGCACCGGCACCATCATCAAACTGCTCATGGGTGACGACAACATATCCACGCGTCCTCGCGAACGCAACCAGCCAACCATCCGCACCGCCCGCAAAATCCGCTTTGGCCACATCCGAAAATTGACTCCGGCTGTGCACTCACTCCATAATTGAACGATAGCACTCGATGACGGAATGCTCTGCGGTGGAGACAAACCACTCGTGAAACTCATTCTTTGCCCATTTGGCCAGGTCATCATGGCCCTTCTTGAGTTCCTCACTTACCCGATCAATACTCAACACGCGCCCTTGGATTGCATGTTCAATCAACCCTCTCCAAAATGCAGGAGCGAGATCAAAGGCATAGTATCTTCTGGCCGCCTCGATAAACACATTTGCGTCAAGTACATATGTAATGACATCCACCATAACTACTCCCCAGTATCAAAACGTTGGGCGTAACGTTCGAAGGATGTCCCGTATAACCCGGTTAGACGATACGCCTCATCATATAGAGTCCTACCCTCCTTCACGGAGCGGACAACAGCCTCCGCGAAGCGCCGGCTGATTCGAAGATGCTGGGTTAGATAGAAATTCCCACCGGCATGATCCTGATCTTGACTGTCCCGTTCGCGGCTCACATAACCCCTGTAAAATTCCAGGAAGTCTTCACGACTAATCAGCGCCAAATCAAAGGCCCTTCGTGCGGCAACCAACTCACTGACCTTAAAATGGCGGGCAATCATTTGATAGGGTCTCGCCTCGTGTTTCATTTGGTCCCAAACCGACCGCAACTCCTCCGCAGGGACAAGGAACTCGGCGGCAGCGCAATCGCATTTTTGCTCCAGTTCGTCGTTCGCCGGCTGGAGTTCCCGCAGATCAAAGGCAGCGCTCTCACCGAACCAGATGTGTGCCAATTCGTGCGCCAGGGTAAACATCTGAGCCCCCTTAGCATCGGCACCATTCACAAAAACGAGGGGTGCGTATTCGTCAACCAGCACAAACCCCCGAAATTCCTTAACATCCAGTTTGCGGCGTGTGTTGTTTCCCACGATACTGTTCACCACGACAAGGATACCGACATCCTCCATCTTCCTTTGCAACGCCCGCAGGGCTATCTCCCAAGTCGATTGCTTTTTTGCCCACCCTGCGTCAATGCCCAACGTCTTCCTCATCGCCCGAGCAATATCGCCGGGGTCAGTCGCCGCACTTGCCGATCCAACAAAAGATAGCGGTTCCTGCCCTCGCTCCACGAGGTAGTCACGCATCCATGCCTGGCGTCTCTCCATCATGCGAACCGTTTCCAAAAGTCCAGGACTCGGTCGGGTCACATGTTTACCGTCCAGAGTGCGAAACAGGTGCATAGGCAACCGTTCCTCAGGGGGCTCAGAAAGAAACAGATATCCAAGTGGGACGGAAGTCGCAACCGCGAAATTTTCGAGTTGCCGCAATGTTGGCTGGCTTTCCCCGCTCAGCCATTCGGGAAGTTTGGGAAACTTTTGTTGGAGCTCGATCGGGTCTGCCGTCCGGCCAATCGCCCATCGAAGCACGCGTTGGCTTACAGCCACCGTCGTCATCGGCCGACCTCCTTTCTCTGGGGTCAGTAGAGAGCCGAATAAGAAACGGATTTGAGCCGGATCTTCACCAACCGTCCACCTCGGCCAGAAGCTTCAATATCTCAGTCACAAGCGCCTTTACCCCGAGTGGAGGTGCTTCCTCGTGCTCGATCAAGCGGCGATGCAGGTTAGGGAAGGTGAACCCTTGTGCGGATTGCCTCCCCCGATAAAGAAGAAACTCTGCGGCACCCGGGTCTGAAAGGCAGAACAATTTTCCTCGCACTCGTCTCCTATGGCATTATGACATTGGTTACTGACGAGTTCCATGATGACAATATCATGCAGCAAGGAACCCGACGTTGTTTGACAATCAAATGCTTGAAATATAGAATAAATTTGCAGACACTAAGGCATCAGCTTTTGGCAGGCTGTTCTAAGGGGGTCGATTGCGCGGCACTCCAGCTATCGCCGAACTCCGTTCAATCATTGGCACCGTGCTGCAGGGTCCCGATGATATTGTCACAAACGAGTTCCAAGAAAGCATATCACTTTGACGGAGGAGCTGACCAAGTGGGACCTACCCGAGGATAGCAACACCCACAGCCGTCTGTCAAGGCGGGAAAACGTCGGCTCATCGGGAGGGCGATGATCAGCTACCCCTGGTGGAGCGTCGAATCGGCGGCCAAAAAAGGGGGCCGACCGTCCCGTGCGCTGATCGTGCACGGGGCAACGGCTGGAGTGAAACGACGTTGATCGGCAGCCCCGTTGTACGTTCGGCTTCAATGTGTTGCATAAACGAGCCGTATCGAGTAAGATAATAAGTGGGAGAGGCCCTGTTCACTCCGAACGGCTAAGTACCACTTAGCCCATTGAGGTAGGAGGAATGGGGCCTCACGATTTTTTCTTGCCGTATTCTGGAACTATCTCGTATTGCTTTGGGGTAAAGAGCCAATGACGGTATGGATGATTCCATTTGTCGGCCGTGGTCCCGCCGGTCGAAATTCCAATGTTAAAGCCAGGATAAATGCGACGTATTCTTGTATTTATGTGTTTATACAATGTATGCTTCGCTATCGTCCGCTTTCCTCTTCGGTAAGTTCCAGGAAGCTTTTCCTTATGGAGATCATTCAGTCTAAAGTACATGGCCCCCAGTATCACATCCATACACTGCAGAATAACATGCTGCTCAGATTTCACTTCGGTAATGTCCTCGGGTCTTATGATCAAATGAGCCCCTGAGAATTCCTCGCTCTCTCAAGGAAAGCAGTGTTTTCTCCGTTTTTCTCACTCAATCGCATGATTTGGCATTTGATCATTCCGTACTCAGACTGCACAATCGTTCATGAGAACGGTTTTGGCTCTTTGAGGGTGCACCAAAGTAGACGGTACCTGACTGTCTCCTAAATTATGGTACGCACCTCGGATCTCCACCAAAAACTTTCGTGGTTTACCCTCTCATGTCTCACTGGGTCGATGCCCTCAGCAGTCCCTCGTACGGCCTATCGAAAGGGTGGAGGCCAGTTAAGCTCGTATACGGGGTCGTTGCCCGAATGGAGGAAAGATCTACCGGCTTCTCCGTGCTGTACATTTGTCAAGCGCGAATCATGCAATGGTGCCTCTTGCTATCACATTGATCTGAATGGACATACTCGATTGCCAAGGTGAGCCTGTCAAGGCCGTTTTCCGCCTTGACAGGCGGTTTCGACCGCCCACACTGGTCTTCGTGGAGGAATCCACAAGTGTGGATTCCTCCCTCATTCGAGATGGGTGAGTCGTGGCGGTGCCTACGTCTTACCCAGCGACTGGATCCATGAGCTGCCGATAGGCTGGGCCCAGAGCGCGAATCGGATCATAATCTACTTGCCGAGTTCCAATGGTAAACAGGATGCGGATCAGTTTCCCACAAAGGGCGATGAGCGACTGCTTCGGTTTCAGTGCGTTGTCCACACGGGTCTTGAAGTGGTGGTGCAACAATTTGAACTCTGGGTTGATCGCAACCAAGTGAAACACGGCCCGGTACAACAGAGCTCGCAGTTTGGCCCTTCCACGCTTGCTGATACGCGTTTGCCCTTTGTGCTTGCCGG
Organism: Kyrpidia sp.; assembly: GCF_023512215.1. Classification (NCBI taxonomy): domain Bacteria; kingdom Bacillati; phylum Bacillota; class Bacilli; order Caryophanales; family Alicyclobacillaceae; genus Kyrpidia; species Kyrpidia sp. The sequence continues at coordinate 3,706 of NZ_JAILZZ010000017.1, forward strand.
AACTGTTTTCCTTCAAGTTCAATCCTGCCAACTTGCGGATTTGGTGCCAGCTTGTGAAAACCTCAGCCAAGAAGCCCGCCACTGTGGATAAGCCCAGACCTGGGATCCGGAGCATGTGCGCAGCACCGGTTTGTCTCATGTGTGAGGATGCGCCCTCTTGACTATCCAGACCAGCGCCCTTATCTTTACTTTGTCAAAAACATTCTGTTCTGATGGAAGGACGCGTGGGGGGCTATGAGATTATATCGACTTGCTGTCTTGGTGTGCGCGTTGGCGATTTCTGGCTTTTTCCAAGTTCAGACCAAAAGTCGGCTATCTATCGACCGGACTCCTCAGGAAATCACTCATCATCACCGGAGTCTGCGGCTGACCAAAAGTCGGCTATCTATCGGCCGGACGGTGTCTACCTCAATCTGTGGAAACAGAGCCGAATCGCAAGCGCATCGAATATCGCGATGGACGATAACGGTATCCCTATGGTCCGTGTCGGAGACACCACCATCCGCAATCCAGTGACAATTGCGCAGTACGGACTCCAAGAGTACAGCTACTACCTTGTGGAACGGACGGACGAGAGTCTGCGAAATGCGATTCGCTCCGCCAATTGGCTGGTGGAGAACCAAGACATGCAAACTGGAAAATGGTACTATGGCTTCGATTTCGCCGTCGCCGGGATGGACGTCACTCTCAAGGCACCTTGGTCATCCGCTATGGCCCAAGGACAAGCCATGTCTCTTCTTACGCGTGTATACCGCGTCACAAAAGACAGGCGATACCTAGACGCCGCACTGAGGGCCATGCACCCCCTGCATGAGTCGGTCTCCGATGGCGGGCTCACTGCGGACTTCTTCGGACACCCGTTTTATGAGGAGTACCCGACCTCGCCACCATCGTATACGCTCAATGGATTCATGTTCACATTGATCGGCCTCTACGACCTCCCTGCCGTTGCCCCCGCATCGGGTGCCAGCAAACTGTTTGAGGATGGGATCAATACCCTTACGTTTGCTCTGCCTTTTTACGACATGGGAAACACAAGCGCTTACCACCTCGGTCATTTGTCTCGGCCGCCGCGAAAGATCCACTCATCGCCGGACTACCATTTGGAGCACATTACGTTGCTACGAGCTCTCAGTTCGATAACAGGCGACCCGATCATCACATTCTACCGCGATCTCTGGAGTTCGTATGTGGAAAACCGCTAGATCCCCGTCATGCATCGCATTTCCAACCACTTTCCAGGCGTTCCAGCTTGCACGCACACCCAATGTGCTCCCGGTTTTCCATGCCCACGGGATCCTCAACCTGCGATAATTTCTCTGGATTTGGTGTGCGATAAGCAAAGAGATTAACAACCTCCAGAGAACCAAAGCCCCATTTCTTAGCAAACCCGATGCATCGTTTAACGGAGTTGTCGTCTTGATCATCATCCGCGGTACTGGGATTCAGCATAATAAACACAACACGCGGTTTACTTGCATCCCATTCGCGAGTAAGCGAATATCGGTATGGTCCAACGATCGTTGCGTCTTTGTACATCGCAGATTCCCCTTTGCACGATGCTTATTGCGGTTTCCTCCGTGCGGCCAACAATTCCCGGCAAGTTTTCATCTTAACTGCTCATGCACTGGCTCGATTTGTAACCCTTCAGCCCTGCGGTTCACCTCTTTGCCCGTCACCGCGCCGCTTCTTTCCGCACATCCTCCTGTCGGACACCGGCCGACCGGTCCCTGCCGCTCCGGCGGCATAGGGGTCTAAGGCGCCTGTTGCCTTGAGTAAAAGTTCTGTGCTATTCCGTACAAAACATGAGCCGCATATCTGGGATAAAACTGATCGTCTTTGGTAAAATCCTTGGGATAAAGTCTCGAACGCGGAAAACCATATTTCTCTTTCAAAATCTCTAAACACAAGTTTGCCCTTTCTGAGGCACCGTACTTCATATAAAATGCTTGTGCCATACCGACGCCCCAAAGTCTCGCTGGCCTGTTTTTCAATGTTCCCCAGGCTTCATTATACAAAACGTCCTGGGGGTAATCATAAATCATTCTATTTTTCCAAAAGCGATTTAACGATTCAATGGCCTGGCTTGTTGCCCAAGGGAGTTGAACCCGGCCCCCACTAGAACGGTATAATTCCATTCCCCAAAGAATATAAGCGTGATGAACTAAATCATTGGGGGTGTCCTTATTCTGATACTTGGGAAACGCTGTATAAGTCCAGAATGGTGCTCCCGAACGCCATTGCGTCACTGATACTATTCCTCTGGCCGCTTTATCAACTCGATCTTGAATAAGCCGTAACTCTGAATCCGAAAATATCTGCTTGTGTTCCGACATTATGCGTGCAAGGACCCCCAAAAACATGGCTGACACATTTGGACAAAAGTAACCATCAGAAGGACTGATACTGTACCAGAAAAATCCACGATCACCCGTTTCGGTCCAGACTTTTTGACACCAATATAGACCAACATCTCTTATAGTTTTTTGAATTTCCTCTGTTTCCTCTTTGTTCCATAAAGACGAGATAGATAATGCGTCCGTTAAACCCTGAAGTACAATTGCTGTTGTAATCGTATACGGATGATTTTCAGGATTAACTGTTCCATCAGCAAAAGCATCCCATGCTTGTGGTAAACCCCAACCAGGGTAACTATCATGATTCAAGTCCGCATTATCTAATAGCCACCGTACCGCCATTTTAATCCGAAACTTACTTTCCTCATTTGGATCTGCTAAATAACGTAAACTTTCTGCAGAAAGAATAAGACCGTAGGTCATAGGTTGATCCCTCATCCCAGACTCCGGAAAAGATGGTTCTAGACCCAACCCTTGATTCTCCGTCGAGAATTGCCCGAGCAATAGATTATAATCAGTTAACCAATTAGACTCTCTATGAACAGTGTTACAACCAGTAGTTATGATTAGTGAAATTATGCATAATGCTAAGAGCACATTTTTCGCCATATCTTCATCCCCTCTTTATACAACTTATCTGTTCGCAATTTAGTGGATCCGTAGCAGGTGATTGAAAAACAGATGCAATCGTGTCATTCTCTTTTCATCCATAAGTGCCGGAAATCCTCTAAATAGATGTCCTCAGCCTGTGCATCTTTTTCCTGACATTTTACGCAAAATAACTTTGGTGAGGAATTTTTTCTTCCATACTGGCATAGGCATTACTTCGCCGAAATTTATTTATATATCCAACACATTATGTGGGTTCTCAAAAAAGGAAACAGGTTAAAGACATGATATAAATTCGGGTTCACCCTGGTCACTTTTCGGCTGATGGGGGGGGCCAACGTCAACCGCCACACCTTGAACTGAGCGCGTGGAAATAACTTCCGCACGCGATGATATGGTATTCCTTTTACGTCAGGATTTTTCGGATTGTTGAAAGTAAAATCATACCAAAGGATCCCCCCGCCCGGCTTCACCCATGACCACATCCGATCGGCCAGACGCTCTTGAAAACAAGGGTCAAGTATAGATGTGAACACCGTGAATTGAAGGACTACGTCGAAGGTCGATTTCCCAAAATCAAACGTAGAAGCATCTCCGACGAGAATGCGAGTCGTAGGGGGCAGTATGGTCCGTGCATAAGCCGCGCGTTCCTCCAAAAGGTCGATCCCCATTAAATTCTCAGGCCGAAAGCCAAGCCGAATGAGAGTCAACAAATTTGCCCCGCTCCCACAACCGACCTCCAGGACGCGACGCTCAGACACAGGCAACAGACGTGCCTCATGTATCCACCGGATCAAAGCCCGTTCCCTTTCCTGAACAGCCAAGTATACAGAAGGATCCAAAGGATGGTACAACGAATGATCGATCTGCTCCCGACGTTCATACCTTTGACGAATACGCAAAACTTCATCACTGTCGTTCACCTGTATTCATCCTCCACTCATGACGAGCGTGTCAATTAACCATGTATCACTGTAAGAAGTGTACGGATCACAACGCCGATATCTCGAAGAACCGTGGCACGATCCGCGTATTCGAGATTGATTCGGATTTTGTCCGGAAGAATGTTGGTGATGTACACACGTTCAGGGTCCGAGGACGCACTCAAGAGCTCCGCTTCATTTCGATACTTGAGAGATGCTGGATCTGTAATGCCGGGGACTAAGTCAAGAACACGGCGCTGCTCGGGGCTGTAGAGATCAACGTACTTTGCGATTTCAGGCCGAGGACCAACCAAACTCATCTCGCCCAGCAACACATTAACCAATTGAGGCAGTTCATCCAATTTATATTTCCGCAAAACTGTTCCCACCCGGGTCACCCGCGGATCTTGTCCCACCGTCAAAGATGGGCCCATTCGGTCTGCATTCAGGACCATGGTGCGAAATTTGAAGATACGAAAAGGACGCCCGCGGTAGCCAATTCTTTCCTGAAGGTAGAAAATTGGCCCTCGGTTCTCTAATCTAATCAGCACTGCAACCACCAAAAAAACAGGAGACAATAGGACAAGGCCAAGAACCGCACAAAAAAAATCAAAACAACGCTTTTTCCAAGTCATCCCGGATCACCGTCGGTAACGATCGACCACATCCAGCACCGCCTCCACCACATCCGCTACATCTTGATCCGTCATCCGGGGATATAGAGGCAAACTCACCATGCGTTTGTAGTTTTCATAAGCAACTGGATAGTCCTCAGGCTTGTAATGATACTTATCCCGATAATATGGATGAAGGTGTACGGGAATGAAATGCACGGATGTACCAATGTTTCGAGCTTTAAGTTCGTCAATAAAACGATCCCGGTCGATACGCAGTCTGTCCAGGTGAAGACGTAGTACATATAGATGCCACGCGTGTTCTACGTCTGGACGTTCCACCGGGACCTCCAATGCTTCTTCTGCAGAAAAGGCGGCATGGTATGCCTTTACAATCTGTCGACGTCGACTCTGAAACTCATGCAATCGGCGCAACTGCCACAACCCCAGAGCCGCCTGAATATCCGTCATGTTATATTTAAAGCCGGGAGTGAGTACTTCATAATACCAGCCCCCACCCTTGTCATAACGTCTCCAGGCATCTCGGCTCATCCCGTGAAGGCTTATGACTCGCGCCTTTTCTAAGTAATGCGGATTTCCGACAAGCATTCCCCCTTCTCCAGTAGTCATGTTTTTCGTCGCATAAAAGCTGAAGGATACAAGATCGGTACCCGAACCAATGAATCTTCCTTTGTATTTTGCAGGAAGAGCGTGGGCTGCGTCTTGAACAAGATGGATCCCGAGAGGCTTCACTGCCGCGTATAATTCGTCAAGATTCACAGGGTGACCTGCGTAATGAACGGCCAAGACAGCCCTTGATCGTGGCCCGAGTACGCCATCAACTTTTTCAGGATCTATGTTCAGCGTGTCCTCTTCAACGTCAACGAAGACCGGCCGGGCTCCAACATGTTCGATAACGTTCACAGTGGCCGCAAAGGTCATGGGGGTTGTGATAACCTCGTCACCAGGGCCGATTCCTAGAGACATAAGTGCTAAATGCAATCCGGCAGTACATGAGTTAACTGCTAAAGCAGCAGGAGAGCCGACAAACGAAGCAAATTCGGTCTCAAACAGTTTTGTCTTGGGACCTGTAGTTAGCCAATCAGAACGCAAAGTATCGACTACTTCATGGATTTCATCCTCACCAATCGTAGGTGCAGAAAAGGGAAGATAGGAATTGCGTGGCATAATCGCCCTTCCTTCCGCGAGATACTGAGTTCAAAATCTCAAACAGCTTTAAAAACCGGCCCGAGCTTGGCTTTGCGCAGCTTGCCGCAGAGATGTACGATCCGCCAGTTGTTCAAGCCAACGCCCAACCAATACGGACCAACTGTAATGTTCACATACAAAGCGCCGACCGTTTTCTCCAAGGCGCTCAACCACGTCATGATGTTGAATCAAATACTTTATGGCATGAGCCAGCGCTTCATCGTCTTCCGGCGGGGTCACCATCCCGGCTTCGGCTTCTTGGATAAGCAGCGCACCCTCTCCCGCCCCGCTGTAGAGGACGGGCTTTCCACAGGCCATTGCGGAGAAGATTTTTGCCGGCCGAGCCCCTTCAAGCAAAGGAGAGGAGCGAAGAGTAGAAAGTGCCGCGGTTGCAGTGCCATAGAGCTGAGCAACTTGTTCGGGAGAACAGGGATCCAAAAACGTGACATTCGACAACCGCATTTCTTCTCTAAGGCGGACCAACCTCGCCTTATCTGATCCATCCCCGACGAACACGAACTGAACCGATTCCTGTTCTAGCTTTTTGGCGGCTCGCAACGCTGTATCTAATCCCTGAGCAAATCCATGGTTGCCAGCATAAAGAATCATATTTTTTGTCGCATCTAGGCCAAGCTTTTTCATCCATTCCCGGTCAGGTGGACGAGGAGAAAAGAGATCTGTATCGACTCCATTTGGCAGGAAAAGAAGATTCTCGCGGGGAACACCTTTCTTATCGACGAGAATCTTCAAAATCCCCTCTGTTACAGCCGTCACAAACGTCGCCTTCTGATACGTCCATCTTTCGAGACTTTCAGCAAAGCGAAGAACAGGCCCTTCCTTCCAAAGACCAAGCTGCTTCACCGAATCCGGCCAAAGGTCTGCCACATTGAAAATGATAGGAACACGCTTCCAAAGGCTATAAAGATAGGCCGGAATGGTCAAGAACAGTGGAGGAGAATTGACGAAGAGATAATCGGGTGTTTTGCATCTTGCGAGCCCCATCAGCGATAATAAAGCAAACGAGCCATAATTCAACATGCGCTTAATCCCCGCCCCCTGAGCCGGATAGAGCCAAACCCGGTGGACCGCCGAATCGAGATACGCCTCTCGCATATACAATCTCCCACTGTATCCAGGAAAAAAACGACCGCGAGGATAGTTGGGCAAAGCGGTTACCACTTCAACTTCGTGTCCGTGACGGTGCAGTTCTTTTACCAAAGCGCTCAACCGCATCTGAGGCCCTCCGACCTCGGGCCAAAAATACTGAGTGAGAACGAGAAAACGCATTCTTGGTTCACCGTCCTACAAAGGTAGAAACCAGACACTAACCGGTTTTGTCCGCTAGAGAATACCATAATAATCCCTTATTACAGATACCACTTTATGAGCCGCCTGTCCATCACCATAGGGTTGGGCATCCATTCCGCTGATCCCAAGGGCACGTTGAACTTCCGTTTCGATCAGAGAAGGATCGTCTGGTGGAACAATACGGTTCCAACCCAGTTCCACAAGTTCGGGCCATTCTGTTTCCGTTCGAAGGGTCACACAGGGGACCCGATGAAAAAAAGCTTCCTTTTGAACCCCTCCAGAGTCGGTCACGATAGCCAACGCATGCTTCTCTAACATAACCATGTCCAAATAACCAACAGGTGGGATAATCTTTACGTGTTTTTCGATAAATTCAAAGAAATTCCATTGAATGAGCGCCTTTCGAGTGCGGGGGTGAAGAGGCCATATGACAGGAATCGTCTTCGCTATACGTGCCAATCCCCGGCAGATACTGCCCAATTTCTCCCTATCATCAGTATTCTCCGCCCGGTGAACCGTAATCAGAGCGAATTCCTTTGGACGAACTCTTGTTTCCTGAAGGATGGTGCTCATCGTTTCCGCTTGACTTCCGAAATAGAGCGCCGCATCGTACATGACGTCGCCTGTGAAAAAAATGTTTTTTTCCATCACACCTTCTTTTTTCAAATTCTCCACCGCATTGATTGTTGGAGCAAATAAAAGCTCGGACATGTGATCTGTCAGAACCCGGTTTATTTCTTCAGGCATCCTTCGATTAAAAGAACGCAGCCCGGCTTCCACATGAGCCACAGGAATGTTTAACTTGGCAGCAGCCAAACTACCAGCTAGTGTCGAATTCGTATCCCCGTATACCAACACTAAGTCAGGCTTCTCCTCAACAAGCACGGTTTCAACGCCCTTAAGCATCAAGGCAGTTTGTACCCCGTGAGAATGAGAACCCACGTTCAAATAATAACGAGGACTTGGTAATCTCAGTTGCTCAAAGAACAATGTAGACATGTTGCGGTCATAGTGCTGGCCAGTTTCAACAAGCAACTCTGTCACCCAGTTTTCCTGAGACAGCGCGAGGGAAACCACAGAAGCCTTTACAAATTGCGGTCTGGTACCAATAACCGTAACGATTTTCAGCATCGAGTTCCCTCCATGTTAAAAGACAGTACGATAGATGATTGTCAGGATTGACCTTTTTCCAGGTGCTGATTAATCCACGATTCTGAGATGACGTTCAAAAACACGGAGCCATGATTCTAATGCTAAGACATTGAATACATCCCGAAAATTTATTGAACCACGCCCAACCGGCTGAGAGCAATAAGCGGCAAATAATGATCGTGCAGAATGTGGATTTACCAAGCCGGATCGGTAGACAAACAGGTCATCATCGGCCAACAGTTCATTGGTATAGTCCCTTAATTCATGTTTAAACCACTCGCTTTGTGGATTAACGAATCCCTGCTTGTCTTTACGCCACGCCACCTCCTTCGGAAGAAAGGGCTCCATAGCCTTTCGAAAGATCCACTTCGTCCACCCCCCATGAAGCTTCATATCCGTAGATAGAGGTAGAAGCAGATCTACCAATCGATAGTCGAGAAAAGGCAGCCGGATTTCACGACTGTGCGCCATCGACATCCTGTCTTCATAATGAACAAGAGCGGGAAGAGAATACTGATATAGATCCCGAATCTGTCTTTCTGTAACATCGCCTTCACCTAGTCCTACATCCAGTTCGAAAGAAAGACCTTTCAGTCGTTCACCAACAATATTAGTGGTTCTCCTGACAAGCCAGCGAGGTAAATAACGTTTAGCTTCTCCAAGGTTAAACTGAACCACAATGGATCGATTCCGTGAAAAGTCCATTAGAACCTTGGCGGCCATGACAAATTTGCCACGCCGTAAGAGGTGCTGAACGTAGAAACCAAGATACTTTTTATATCCACATAGCAGTTCATCAGCCCCTTGGCCGCTTAAGATGACGGTAATTCCAAGATCTTTTGCCTGCTTCATCAGCAAATAGTGAGCTACATTGGAAAGGCTGCCAACCGGCTCATCATTGTACCACACCACCTCTTGTAACATCGGCCATAGGTTATGTGGATTGATGTTGAGTTCTACTTTTGTCAATGGTTGCTTCAAATGAGAAGCAACCATTTGCATATAGGGTTCTTCATTGAAGCGTGGATCACGACTCACTGATGAAAAAAGACACGATCGGTCTCCTAATTGGTTCGCCATGGCAGCAATTGTCGACGAGTCAAGGCCACCAGAGAGCAAAACGCCGACAGGCACATCACTTCGTAAACGTATCCGAACCGAATCGATAAAGATGTCGCGAATTTCCTCGATGATAGACTCCTGGTTACCCCCTACCATAGGTGCCAAAGAAGGTTGCCAGTATTGATAAATCTCGATATCCTTCCGTTGATCAAAATCTCGCAGATCGCTCGTCATATTATGGGCTGCGGGTAACGCTACAATGCCTTCAAAGAGGGTTTCTGGTTGGCCATCAAGAAGTGATTGAAAAAGATAGCGGAACACAGCCGGAAGATGAAGTGAGAACCTGTGCGGACGGGTTCCCATCAGGATCGCTTTGATCTCAGAGGCAAACAGGAATCGATGATTTTCCCGATCCCAAAACCAATACAGTGGTTTTTCTCCGAAACGATCCCGTGATAGCAAAAATTTTCCTTCTGACCGATCCAACCAACCCAGAGCCCACATTCCATTAAATTTCTGTAATGCTTTTTCTTTCCATTTGATTGAAGCTTGCAGTACCACTTCGGTATCCGTCCGGGTCTTGAACACGTGCCCATATGCCTCAAGCTCGGCTCGGAGTTCCTTGTAATTGTACAATCCTCCATTAAATACGAGTACATACTTTCCACACGAAGAAACCATAGGTTGACGTCCAGCGGCAGATAGATCTAAGATCGCTAACCTGCGATGTGCCAGTCCTATCCGAACCGAACTCGTTGAGCCCACCCAGACCCCGTGGTCGTCCGGCCCACGGTGGTTCTGGAAAACGTCCATTCGTTCGAGTATGGACTCAAGTTTCTCGTTCCGTCCGCCTATTGCCTCGATCACACCCGCGATACCACACATGGGCGAACCCACTCCCCACACTCACACCGGTTTCCATACGAACCAGAGTCCTTCAGATATTGCTCGCAACACATGACAACCATATATGTTAGCCACTCAATAATCTGTGATACATTTCCAGTAGCTTTTCAGACTCCCTTTCCCAGTTATAGATTTCCATAACTGCCCTCCTCCCGTTTCTCCCCATCTGTTCAGCCTGATCAGGATGGTTCAACATCCAAGTTATAGCCTCTGCAATCGCTTCGGGATCGTCAGGATCCACGGTGAGGCCGCATTGAACCGTTTGCACAAAATCGACCCATCGTGGGAAATTAGACACTACGACCGGGAGACCTGCGCTGAGGTACTCGTACAGCTTTGTTGCCTGTGAATTTAAATAGTTCGCTTTCGCCTTAAGTACAGCCAGCCCTAATCTACTACTAGCCAAAACATTGCGCACTCCTTCTCTCGATTGCCATCCAACATAGTCGACCCAACGCCAACCTTGGAGCAATTCAAGTGAGTGCTGCAACTGTGGAGGGTCAAACCTGCCCGCTAATATCAAACGAGCATCGTGGTCCCTTACATATTCCATAGCCAGCACCATTTCCTTTGCTCCTCGAGGTATAGAAATACCGCCGATATACGCCACTCGTAGGGGACGAGCCGCATACTTCGTGTCATCTTCGACAACGAGTTCACTGATCGGAGGAAAATTTTGCACCAGTACCGTCTTTCTATTTGAGAATCCGTTTTTAATGGTTGGCGTCGCAACCACAATCGCATCAAACACGTAAGTGCAGAATTTGTGCAGCACGTACATCAAGAATGCCAGAGGTTTTCTGATGAAAGGTGGAATCCATTCCTTGTCCAATATATCCGCCGGGACATCTTCGTGAACATCATAAACAATCCGTCTCCCCCGTAACTTCAGCAGTATACCGACGGGGATCAGTTCCGGGTCGTGGAAATGGTAGACACATCCACGTTCCTCGGTAGCCCGTCGATAGACATGCCAGACCGTCTGAAACATCCTTTGGAAACGATTCCGAGGCCTGGTCACGCCGCGGATGGTAATTCCGTCGGCCACCTCATCCTTTTCGTGGGGGGCAATCAACACTACCTCATGGCCGGTCGCTTTCAGCGACTTGCATTCCCGGTGAAAAATTCGGGTGTCGAACGGACGGTGAACCGATGTCATGTGTACGATCTTTTTGGTCGTGTTGAGTGTTGCAGACTCCATGTAATCTCCTCTCGATCGCTAAACCTTAAACCTACTTGATGTTTCAAAGGATCGGGCATGAACAACAGCCATAGGAGCAGAAGAGCAAAACCTTTGGTGGACATAAATGTTTGTAAAGATGCGTTTGACAATAGAAACGAGGGCAATGCTAAACATAGAACGCCCAACACAGCTGGCTTGTTCCGCATAATGCTGTCATATATCCACATTATAAACCCAAGTACCAGTGATACTAGTATAACCCCAACAAATCCTGCGTTCGCAAAACCATCCGCCCATAGATTTGCATTTGCGCTCGTCGCCGGGTTGTGAAAATATATCTGGCCGATCAGAAAAGGAGGTTCTCGATCATACGGATAAACTATGAGATACCTTAAAAAAGAATAGCTCCAATAAGCCCATTGATGAGTTGAAAAAAAATCGTAGTAATCTGCCGTAAGTAATCCAGGCATGAGGATAACCCTTACAACAGCAAAGGCAGTCACATATGGACGCTTGAAAAGCAACACATCCATAAGGACTGAAACTACAATCATGCCAATCAGCCCCCACATAATCAAAGCTCCAAACCTAGCTCTCCATCTTTTCAACGATGCAGAGATAATTAGCATGAACGGAACGGAGAACAGGACCGCCTTATTTGCAGCAATCGAATAGTGGAGAATCTGTCCTGCAACCCCTAAAAACACATAGAACAGTTTCCAATATGCAAGTCCATACGCCAAAAGGAGTACATTGAAAACACTTCCGTACCAATTAAAGACATAGGCAAGAATCGGAGGATGAGTAGCAAAAACTTCCCGGGCTTGCAGACGTAGGCGGTACACGTCGTTCAACGACACAACCTTCATTTGACCTGCGAAGGAGGTTACGAGATAAAGTAAGATCACCACGTACATAAGAAAAAACAACGACCAATAGGCGGTTCTCTGGATACGAAACCTAGGGATGCTGTATAAAGGTAAGAATCTCGAAGCGCAAACAGATAGAAAAAATGCGACCCAGATTGTTACTGCAAAGGCAAATGTGTGCCACAAAGGACGGGTTGACACGTAGAACAGGATAAGGATAGACGGCGCAACGACCCACAGATAGAGAAACCAGTAAACCACAGTGGAAGGCCGTGAAATGCCGATCGGCAGTACCAGAACCGGCAAAATAGCTAGAACAAATGCAACAACGACTATCATGGTCTGCGGATTGTTGTATATAAAACCTTTATAGGCGTAGCGTGGACTTACGTAGTAAACATAACACAGATGAATAACGCATACGTAAAGGAAAGCCCCAACAAACGTTAGTAAACGGGTGAGTCGCACTTAACATCTCTCCTAGCTAAACTCATGATAAATTCCATCCTTGAATTGCCTACGAATATCGTGTAATAACCTTCGGCTCAAGATAAAAAGCGATACATAACAAGCAGACATGCTCACGCTGACCCCTAAGACTGCTTGGGTGTCTGTGAGATGAAAGCGGCTTGCCAAAAAAGTCCAAAGCACTATGACCAACACCCGAACAGTATCCCAAAGGCTCTGCCAGCTTTCACGTCCTCCGACAATGAGCGTTTGAGAAAGCGGGGCGACGACCAATTGAGTAACGAACATAGGCATCAAATACAAAACATAGCAAATTGCGGGTTCCCATTCTTGCGAAAAAACCAGAGGAAACATAACCGGTAACACGCTTATATACAATATCACTCCAAGTACAGACACCGCAAAAAGGCCCAACATAAACCTGTTGTAGACTTTCAAGACATCTTCCGTCTTGTTTCTCAGGGCCGAGGTAAACTCATGCAAATATACTTGTGAGACTGCTTGCCCGATCAATGCAGAAGGAATAGAGGTAATTCTTAGAGCAAGCCCGAACCAGCCGGAGACCTGCGGACCATAGAGCCCACCGAGTAAAATCAGTGGCAGTTCCATACCTGCGGTATTTAGCAGCCCAGACCAACTCAGATAAACCGGGAACTTACGGTATCGATAGGCAGTAAGGGATAGGAGTCTCAGCCTTAGATGACCAATTGCATCGAAGGAAAGAACACGTCGTCCAAGCCGTACACTTCCCACACTCTTGCCCATAATGAAGCCCAAGATTAAGCCGCTTGGCCCTGCACTGACCAAACCTGATACAATCTGAAAAACAGTCTGAGCGATGGATTGTCTGGAGCGGGTTGCTGCTATGTCCTCGAAAAGACCGTATCTGATGGCTCCGTATGTCAGTATCTGATATACGCCTCCCGATACAGTTCCCAGGGCAATCAAGAAGATATACGGCCGAATTTGCGCAAACTGCCCACCAAACAGGGAGAAATGCTCATTGGACAAGATCGCCAGGATTATTACCTGAACAATGGACACCGGTACAAGCAACAGTAAAGCTATATAGCTCAGATACATTGCTTCTCGATCGCTTTTCGCCACGGGTATGGCCAGTTCATATCGTAAAGAACTGACCGCCAAAGATATACTCAAAACAGAACTACATATGGCGTAGATACCAAACTCTTTCGGTCCATACAGTCGCGATAAAAGCGGGATGGCCAGCAGGATGATCCCCTGTGCGAACGCCGCGCTTCTCACTAAAATCCAGCCTTGGTAAAAAATCTTTCCTAGTCTGATCTTGCGCAGTGGATTCATGTTCTGAACAGGCCCTATATCAATGCACGCAAAGTCTCTGTAATGTTATCCACAACGTCTATCCTTAAAAACTGCGATAACGGCAAGGATACCACTTCCCTAGAAACCTTGTCGACATGGGGAAGAACCGATATATGATCCGAACCACCCGTCCGATAGACCTTCGATAAATGGAGAGGAACCGGATAATACACAGCGGTTTGGATCCCCGATTCGGCCAGTTTGGCACGAACTGTTTCCCGGTCCACACCCGATATGCGGATCGTGTACTGGTGATACACGTGCTTGGCATAGGGGCATTCAATAGGCAATACAATATTCGATACATCGGACAAATTATTGTTATATCTCCTGGCAATCTCACGTCGCATCTCATTCCATCGATCCACGTACGGAAGTTTAACTCGCAAGCTAGCCGCCTGTATTTCGTCGAGCCTAGAGTTGTATCCAATAACTTCATTATAATATTTTCTCTTGGCACCGTGAACCCGAAGCATCCGTGCCGTCTCGGCAAGTTCGTCATCGTTGGTTGCAATTAACCCGCCGTCCCCATAAGCTCCAAGATTCTTTGACGGGAAAAACGAAAAGCAGCCAGCATCGCCCAGGCTGCCAAGTTTTCTTCCCTTATACTCTCCACCGAAAGCCTGGGCCACATCTTCAACCACCCGCAATTTATACACCTTCGCAATTTCTAGGATGGGATCCATGTCTGCCGCATGTCCGTAAAGATGTACTGGAATAATCGCCTTGGTCTTGGGAGTAATTGCTGGCTCGATTTGATTCGGATCCAGGTTGAAAGTTTCGGGATCGATGTCGACAAATACGGGATGACCCCCTGCATGACTAATGGCCTCAGCAGTGGCAAAAAAGGTAAATGGAGTTGTAATGACCTCATCTCCGGGCCCGACCCCCGCCGCTCTTAAAGCGATCGTCAGGGCATCCGTGCCCGAGTTGACCCCTATGGCGTGTTTCACTCCGAGATAAGCGGCCACTTCTTCTTCAAAAGCCTTTACATTGGGCCCCATAATGAATTGGCCGGATTTCAAGACTCCTTCAATGGCTTTCATCAAATCGTCCCATAGGAACTCAATTTCGGACTTTAAATCGAGCATAGGAATCTGTTCCATCTTTCTTCTCCCCTTTGCTATTTCACACACTGTACCCTCGCGTCTTCCTTAACGTATCGACGGCCGCACGCCCCGCACTCCGCCCCTTGTCCCTCAAATGCTAACGATCGCCCACACTCGCAGACCCAACCCCGGAATTGGGCTGGTACACCGACAACAAGCGCATAAGGGGGTACATCTTTCGTCACCACTGCTCCAGCGGCCACAAATGCCCATTCTCCGAGGGTCACGCCGCACACAATGGTGGCGTTGGCCCCGATCGTGGCTCCCCGTTTTACCAAGGTTTTCGCATAATGCTCAAACGAATTGCGCGGAAAAGCCGATCGCGGATTTCTTACGTTGGTAAACACGGCGCTCGGACCGCAGAATACATCGTCTTCCAGGATTACACCTTCATAGACAGATACGTTATTTTGAATCTTGACATTGTTGCCTATTCGCACATTGTCCGCGATGAACACATTTTGTCCAAGATTGCATCGCTCTCCAATTACGGCACCGGACATCACGTGGGAATAATGCCAGATCTTTGTTCCTTTCCCCACCACTGCCCCCGGGTCGACAGAGGCCGTTTCGTGAATAAATACCTCTTGCTCGTTCATCATCGTTGTATTCCTTTCCTCAATATGTCAGAAGCATGTTCAAGCACGCGAATCACTTCTAGCCCATGCCGTCCATTCGAGACCGGCTCCCTTCGCTTTTGGATACATTCCAAGAAATGACGACATTCCAGCTCCAAGGGCTGGACATCGCAAGAAAAGAGAACGGATGACCCACCATCCTCCGCAGAAAGATCCTTGGTAACCGTTTTTTGATGAAACACCACTTGTTGCTTGGATTCCTCGTAGACCAACATCCCGGATGATCCGATCAGGACCAGCCTACGCTCCTTTTCCGGCCACAACCACGACGTGTGGAGATGAGCATGCACACCGTCTGGAAATTGCATATGGAGAAAAACGTCATCCTCAATGCTGGACTGAAGAATCCTTTGTCCCCAACTACTGATTTGGTTCGGTATATTACCCGCTAAATACAATAGTACTGCAATATCATGGACACCGAAACTCCACAGGACATTCTCCACCGACCTAACACGCCCAAATTTCGCCCTTGTTTGGTGGATACTCTGGAGTCTTCCTAGCTGTCCATCGTTTAGAAAATCTTTGATCCATTGTATGGCTGGATGGTACAGAAGAAGATGGCCGACCATCAGAATACGGTCATGTGCTTCAGCAAGAAGACACATGCTTTCTGCTTCCGCAGAAGACAACGCCATGGGCTTTTCCACAAACACGTCTTTCCGGGCCAACAGAGCATCCCGGACTACATCCGCATGAGTAGGCGCCGGAGTCGCCAATACAACAGCTGGAATGTCGTCTTCCAGAACCTGCTTGTAATCCTCATACACTGCAACATCGGGGTATTTGTCTTTCACTTCAGTCCGTAATTGGGGATTCAATTCGACTACCGCAGCCAGAGCATTTAAGGCATAGAATGTCTGAACAAGGTTACGGCCCCACATTCCCGCTCCGATCACGGCAACCTTGGTCATAATAAAGTAATCTTCTCCCTTCCCGCCGATACCGCCTTCGTTGCATTCCGTGTGTCCAAAACACAGTTCGCATTTTTTACTACCCAGTCATAGTCAATCACTGAATGGTCCGTCACAATCAAAACCAAATCCACCCCACCAACCAGATCTTCTGTCATTGCCTGCGATGTCATGGAACGCCCCTGCAGCTCCAACGAAGGTACGAACGGATCATGATAAAGAACGCTTGCTCCGTCGCGTTCCAACAAATCGATAATATCCAGTGCGGGTGATTCCCGAACGTCCCCGATGTCTCGTTTATATGCCACACCGAGTACAAGTACAGACGCCTGAGAAGGAGACATACCCATCCTATTCAAAACACGCAGTACCTTTTCCCTTACATATTCGGGCATACGTCGATTGACCTCACCCGCCAATGCAATGAAGTGCGTATTAAAGTTTAGTTCTTTCGCCTTCCACTCCAAGTAGTGCGGGTCTACTGGAATGCAGTGGCCACCAACCCCTGGCCCCGGATAAAAAGGCATAATCCCAAAAGGTTTGGTAAACGCCGCGTCCAACACTTCCCAAACGTTCAAACCCATCCGGTCGCACAGCAAAGCCATCTCATTGACAAGCGCAATATTGACCGCTCGGAAGGTATTCTCGAAGACTTTCACCAATTCGGCGGCCTTCGCGCTGGAGACACTCACAACCTGTTGAACCGTTTGCCGGTAAAAAATCTCAGCGACGGCCAAGGAATTCGGCCCGATCGCCCCGACCACTTTATTGGTATTCTTCGTGGTATACCGGCGATTCCCCGGATCTACTCGTTCCGGCGAGTGCGCTAAAAAGAATTCTTCCTCCCGCCGCAAACCAGAGGTCTCTAAGATCGGTAACATGACTTCCTCAGTTGTACCCGGATAGGTCGTCGACTCCAAACTGATGAGCTGCCCCGGGCGTAACCTCCGCGCAATTTCTCGGGTGACACTCTCCACGTAACTCAGGTCAGGTGTACGATTTTTTGTCAACGGCGTCGGAACGCAAATCACAATGGCATCCAGATCAGGAACGATGGAATAGTTAGAGAAACACCGAATTCTCCCCTGTTGAACAAGTCTCTCAAGTTCCTCGCTAGGAACGTCCGGAATATAGCTCTCTCCGCGGTTAATACTTTCCATCCGCAGAGGATTCTCTTCAATGCCAATAACAGGGAATCCTACCTTCGCCTTTTCAACGGCAAACGGCAATCCCACATACCCCATTCCAATAACTCCAACCACGGCTTTTCTATCGACAATCTTCTCGATGAGATCCTGCTTATAAGCAATTTGCGAGTATGCCACCAGCGCCACCCTCTCTTTGATAATTCTAATTCAATCCGAGCTCAGCTCAACACTCGACTGTCGCTCCACGGAACCCGTTGTACTGTATCTGCAATCTGTTGTTGTTCATCATCAAGGTAGGCTTGATAATTGGGCACCAAGCGTTGTAACGCCAATTTGATTTTTACACTCTGAACCGGCAGATCCCGCTCCTCTTCCAGAATACGGCTCAAAGACTCAATGCCGGCGACGAGTTTCTTATAAGAGGGGACATCACCACCCCCTCCGATATAAATCCGATCGTGCTTCGTAACATGTGCGCCCTCATCATGCGTTAACATTTCCTCATGCAATTTTTCTCCGGGGCGAATGCCGACAAAATCGATTTCAATGTCTTTTCCGGGTTGATAGCCGGACAACCGAATTAGGTCTTCTGCCAATTCGACAATCCTAACCGGTTTTCCCATATCCAGAAGAAATACCTCTCCGCCTCGAGCCATAGCCCCGGCTTGGATGACCAGTTGGGCCGCTTCGGGTATCGTCATAAAATAACGCGTCATGTCCGGGTGAGTGACGGTCACAGGTCCGCCATTTTCGATCTGCTCTTGGAACAGAGGAATAACACTGCCTCGACTGCCGAGAACATTTCCAAAACGAACGGATACAAAGATTGTGCGACTTTTCCCATTCAGCGCTTGGACATACATTTCGGCGACTCGCTTCGTCGCACCTAAAACGTTGGTTGGGTTGACCGCTTTGTCAGTGGAAATCATAACAAACCTTTCGACATGGTAATCATGGGCAATATCAGCAACATTTACAGTTCCAAAAACGTTGTTCTTTACGGCTTCAGTGGGGTTCATCTCCATAAGGGGAACGTGTTTGTGCGCAGCAGCATGAAAGATAACTTCCGGGCGATAATGCGATACCACTTCTTCGATGCGTTTTCGGTCTTGAATGTCAGCGATACAAGATACTGTCTGTATGTGAGGAAACAAACTTTTTAGTTCGCGATCAATCGAGTAAATGCTATGTTCGCCGTGTCCAACTAGGATTAACAGTTCCGCGTCGAAAGCGGCTACCTGACGACAAAGCTCAGACCCAATGGACCCACCGGCCCCCGTAACGAGGACCCGCTTCCCTGTCAGAAATCGAGCAATCCCATCTACATCAAGATTCACAGGGTCTCTTCGTAATAAATCTTCTACGCGTACGTCTCGTATCAGACGGATCATCGAGCTACCCGCCAGGATAGTCTTCAAATCCGGTAGCATCCGAATCCTGATATGGCACTGCCGACATATACTGATAATACTCTGGATTTCCTTTAACGGGGCTGACGGGATTGCAACGATAATTTCATCTATACCATAACGTTTCACGGCAGAAGGTATATCATTCCGACACCCAAGAACAGGAACGCCCAACAGTTCCATGTGCAGTTTGGCAGGATCGTCGTCAATGAAGCCAACTGGTATGCGACGGCCAGTAGGCTGATTACGTAACTCTTTTGCAACCATAACCCCGGCTTGTCCGGCACCCACAATTAAGACCCTTATGCCCTTTTCCATTCTGTTCGACACAATGTCTGCAGCCACACGCCATATCAGACGTCCGCCACCAACACCCATTAAAACGAAAGGGTAAGCAATCAAAAAGATCGATCGGGGAATAACGATCCTTCCAATTAAACTATGTAGAATGTGGGAACAAATATAGAGAAAAGGGATAGCGAGAGTTGTGGCACCACCTAATACAAGAAGCTCGTGAACACTCGCGTATCTCCACAGCTTTCTATAGACGTGCGCAAACGAATAGACTGTTAATAGGATGATTATAGATAAAATCACGGCCAAGGGCATATACTTCATGTCAGACGGGTCCCAAGAAAAGTCGAAACGTAGGCCATAAGCCAAGGCAACAGCCGATAAAATTATACTGATGTCGTAGCCTATCCATATTATCCTGCGTAGCCACCTACCCATACCTTCACCTTCCCCTCTACCACCGAGTCCTTGAAATACCTTTGACTCGGGGACCTATCATCGAGAAAAAGAGTACCGGGAAAACTTGCCCTCCCTAGATTTGTTCCACACCGACATTATACGACAGCAACCAGATAAGACCAAGTCAGTGCATGTGTAAAAGATAGGACTCTACACCTATGAGCCTACCGCTTTTGAAGTTGTGATCACCCACCCGCCCCGACCTGTGCGTCGGCTGCCATCAGGCTCGGAACTTGTCCCGCCACCGCCCGCGGCTGAGGGCGGCCGATAAAATAACCCTGTCCCAGGTCGACGCCCATGTCGCGCAGGCAGGCGTATTCCTCCGCTGTCTCAATCCCCTCGCCGATGACCCGGGTGCCGGACTCCCGGGCGTAGTCCAACAGCAGCGCCACCATCCGCTTGGCCGCCGCATTGTCCGCGATGCCCCGGACCAGGAACCGGTCCAATTTCAGAAACTCCGGTTGGAGATAGACGAGAGTCTGCAGGCTGTTGTAGCCCGTCCCGGCGTCGTCCACCGCCACCCGAAAAGCCTGGAATCGATAGTGATGCAGCAGCCGGGCGAACCGATCGTAATCCTCGATCGCCCCGCGCTCGGTCAACTCCAGTATAATTTGGGAAGGGGAAAAGCCGTAATCCTCCACCAGGCGCAGGGTGTGGCCGGCCCGAAACGAAGGATCCAGAATCACATGGGGATGGATATTGAGAAACAGCAGGGCATGGCGCAGGTCCGGCGCCTCCCGAACCTGTTCGGCGAACCGGCGGAGGGCCGTCTCCCGGCAGCTGCGCTCGACGGCGAACACCTGGGTGGACTGCCCGACATAATGATAAAAAGCCTCGGCGTTGGGAAATGAGGAGCTGACCGGCGGACGGTTGAGCACCTCATACCCGACGGTGACCCCGTCGGCCAGGCGGACGATGGGCTGAAACAACGTGACCATGTCCCGATTCCGCACAAACCGCTCCAGCTCCCGCCGCCGCATCGCCTCTTCATACAACGCCCGCCTCTGCCGCACCGCCTCCCATCCGGCAACCAACCAGGCGAACCACTCCGGTTTCCATAAACGGGGCACCCAGGGCATTTTGTCACCTTCCCGAATCCGGCTCACTCCGAGCACACTGAGACTTGTTCGCAACGACACCGCAGACAGCATTATAGCGCCGTGTCGAATTTTGTAGGTAAACGGACGGTTAAAGGTTCGCGACAACAACGCAAAGCCTCCGTAAAATCTCGGACAAGCCCAGGTCGGCGATCGGCTCGTCCGCCCGGTCGCAACCCGGAGCCGCTGCGCCCTACCGTCCTTCCCCCGAGTGCCAGGCCCAGGCCGAGGCCACGATCTGCCGCAGCCCGTACCGCGGTTGCCAGCCGATCTCCCGCAGCCGGCCTCCGTCCGCCACCAGCACCGGCGGATCCCCCGGACGCCGCGCCCCCAGCTCCACAGGGACGGTCCGCCCGGACACCTCCTCGGCCATCCGGATCACCTCGAGCACCGAATGCCCCCGCCCCGTCCCGACATTGAAAATCGCCGAAGGGTGACCGCCCTCGAGTGCCGTCAGCGCCTCCAGATGGGCGTCGGCCAGATCCAGCACGTGGATGTAGTCCCGAATGCACGTCCCGTCCGGCGTGTCGTAATCCGTGCCGAACACCGTCACCCGCTCCCGCCGCCCCAGAGCCGCCTCCAGCACGATGGGGATCAAATGCGTCTCCGGGTCGTGCCGCTCCCCGAGGCGCCCCGACAGGTCCGCCCCCGCCGCATTAAAATACCTCAGTGCCACCCAGCGCATCGGAAACGTGGTCTCCAGCCAACCCAGCACCTGCTCCAACATCACCTTCGACGCGCCGTACGGGTTGATCGGCCGCACCGGGTGCTCCTCCGGAATCGGCACCCCCTCCGGATTCCCGTACACCGCCGCCGTAGAGGACAGCACGATCCGGCTCACTCCGCTCTCGCACAACGCTCGAAAAAACGCGATCCCCTTCGCGACATTTTCCGAAAAATACACCTCCGGGTGCCGCACGGACTCGGCCACAACGCTTTTCGCCGCAAAATGCATCACCGCGCCCACCCGGTGCTCTTCAACGATTCGGCGAACGCCGTCCCCATCGCCGACATCCCCCGGTATGTATGGAATCTCCCGCCCGGTCAGCGCTTCCACCGCCCGCACGGTTTCTCGATGACCGGTGCTCTCATTGTCCAGCACCACCACCGGCCGCCCCGCCTCCACCAACCGCTTCACCACATGGCTGCCGATGTACCCGGCCCCACCCGATACCAATACCGCGTCCATTCCCCGCACCCGCTCTCTTCCGATTCGTATTCACGCCGCTCGTTTGCACGCTTTTGACGGCAGTATACGCCATCACGGAGGCTTCGCTCAACACGCCGCTTTGTTGCGGAGCGCCGATTCCCGGGTGATCTGCAGACGGCCGGAGATCGTCGCGGTGCATATCTTGTTCCTATTTTATCATACCAATTGGCGTTCGTTCGCTTCACAGGCGCGGCTTTGCTGGACATACGTCCACGAGCCGCCTTGAGTTCCTACAAGGTAGGACGCGATAATATTAGTTGAAACGCACCAATTCGAACGATACAATCGCTTTCAGGGGCAGAACATGCGGTGACAAAGCTCACCTCGGGGATTTCTCAATTAAGGATGGTGGGGACGATGATCTTTATTTGCCTTAAAAATGCCCAGGAAGTGAACCCTACGACAGACTGTCTTGGACGTACGACGGTCGGATGGAGGAATGGCATGTCACAGCAGGATCTTTACCAAGCAGGTCGAGCGTGTTGGAGGGTCAGCCCCAGACGAGCCCGTGGACAACAGTACGTCCTTTTCGTTGCCGGCAATACGGTGCGTGGAGCTATGGAAATTCAAGATGTTGTTCCATGTCATGATGGTCGGTGCCTATTCGAAGGAGAGATGCTTGAACAAGGAGATCCCATTTTCGATGAATATGTCGGCAATCCTCCTCCCGTTCGGTCACACGGTAATCCCATTCGCTACTGGGATCCTTGATCCTTTCAATAATTTAAAATCAGAATAGACGTTGCGAACGATTTGGAGCAAGGCACTGCAAACCGGCACAGGGCCATTTCCCGGCAGATGCGCTCCACGGCGAACACCTGGGTAGACGGCTCACTCCAGTTCCCGGCGTCGCACTGCTTCCCGCCCGGCGCACACCCACGCGGACACCTCCCGTTTCCATAATCGGGGGAGATAAATCGACATCATACAGTTACTTGTGGGCCTTTGCGCAACCACAAATGGACTTGGTCAAGTTGTCTACGGTATCTATAAATTCGCCCTTCTTCAGCCTCCTCATGCTTGATGGATGCAAAGACAGAATGACAAACGGATGGGCTAGACCATCTTTAGATAACCTGTACACGTCACCGTGAGACATACGCTTCCGGGCCCCACCGTTCGATGATGTCACCAATTCCATTTGGCCCTGGAAAACTGTCTCACGAAAAACAGAGAAAGTATCATAGCCAAAAACAATGATTAACTCCAGATTCTTCAGCAGTTTTATCTCCTGTTCCAGATATAATGTAGGACACCGTTTGTTCGCTTCGTATTCCCTGTACATCTTACCTTTGTATCGAGGACGACACTTCACAACGTCCGAAAAATAAATCTCTTTTTCGGCAGCTTGTATAACATACTGGTAGTATCCTTCCCACGATGCCAATTTGTACCGTTTATCCCGATTGATAAATCCACTTTCTGATAGAGCGTAAACCACTGGTTGAAACATTTTTCTATGATTCTCAAATATCCACCGGAGCATTCCGCACCGCCAGTACCTTGACACTTCAGCCGTATGATCGCAACCGATTTGTCCGTTTTCAACAAACTTAACGAGATCAAACCTCCTTTCCTCTTCCTTATCTTTGCTCTTCAAATCTCCCCCCGGAATCTCAAAAAAGAAAGCTACGGTGTGGTCCGTCTCTCTGCCATATCCATAGTACATGGGTTGCCGATCATTTTCAGATCCGCACTTATTGCATGTATAGATATCAAACATATTTACCATTGGTCTTCCCCCTTGTCCTGCTGGATCTATAATTCCGCGACTCGCTCGGTTCTTTCATCGCGCCCAACACCAAAGAGAGCGCACTACCACCCTTCCCTGGGGTGCCAGTCCCACGCCGAGGCCACGATGTCCCGCAGGCCGTACCGCGGCCGCCAGCCGATCTCCCACAGTCGGCCTCCGTCCGCCACCAGGACCAGCGGATCCCCGGGGCGCCTCGACCCCTCCTGGACCGGAATGGCTCGGCCCGATACCTCTTCGGCCGTCCGGATCACCTCCCGCACGGAATGCCCCTGCCCAGTCCCGACATTGAACACCGCCGAGCCACGGACGTTTTCCAGTGCCTCCAACGCGACGAGATGGGCATCGGCCAGGTCCGCCACGTGAATGTAGTCCCGGATGCAGGTCCCGTCCGGTGTCTCATAGTCCCTGATTTTCTCTTTGGAAGCCTCGGGATGTCCTTGGAGGAGAAGGTTCATCCCTTCGATAAATCCGAGCTCCGCAATCCCATGGGTATGCATCCACCCCAAGTCAGACTTAATTATTTCTACATCCATCGTACCACGTGACCGACGAACATCGAAAAGGAGTCCACCAATCACGGGAGCATCGTGCGGACCGTCGCCAAGCGAGCAAGCCCGCTCCGGCGTCAGCCCGTGTGACGGCTGCGGGTTGACCGCCTCCGCGGGCCGGCCCAACACCTCGTCACCCTTCGGGCGCCATCTCTCTTCGGATCGCCTCGACCTCTTCTTTCGACAGTTTGGTGACCCGTATGACCTTTTCCAGATCATCTCCCATTTCAAGCAAGGCCCTTGCCAACTCCCTTCGAGCCTCCCTATCCCCTTCTTCTCTTCCCTCCTGCCTCGCCCCTTCCATATCCGCCAGATACGTCTGCAAACCTTTCATCCGCTCCTCATACAACCTCCGCGCTTCCTCGTCCTAGCTCAGAAACTCCAGCGTCGTCAGCGCCTTCCGAATCGCCGGATCCCCCATCGCCAATCCCTCCAACTGCTCCTTCGTTTTCGCCGTGAAAAACAACATCCAACGCACCAGCCGCCGCTCCAACCCCACCGACCGCTCCCGAAGTTTCGGCAGCTCGATAAAGTGAATCTCCGCCAGGTCGGTCAGCAGGATCCCCGTGGTGTCTTCGCGCAAGTGAAAGGTCGAATGATACCGGTCGGTCTCGATATACTTGAAATCCACCACATTGATCGTCACCGCTTTGTGCAGCTTGAAATAGCTCTCTCCTTCTTTTAATTGGCTCTCAAACAGTTTCGCCCAGTAGTACAACGTCCGCTTTTCCATATCCCGGTGATTCCACAACTGAATCTCCACATCGATCAGCGTTCCGCTCTCCGTCCGGGCTTTGACGTCCAGCACGGCCAACTTATCGGTCAGCGCCTCTTTGTCCAAGAACGGATTCAGGATTTCCACATCGGCAACCAGCGGTTCGCCGGAATCTTCAAACACCGCATTCAAAAAGTTGACAAGGACATCCTTATTCTCTTCCGCTCCAAAGATCCGCTTAAACACAAAATCGACCTTGGGGCTGAGCAACTCCATCCGGTTCACTCCCCGACCATTCTCGCCTCCATTATAACCCGGTCACGCTCCCCCGTTCCATTCGCCTCGACCCATGTAACGACCATGAAGATCATCAACGGCCTCGTTTTTTCTCCGCAACATCTTGGTGATGATGCCCCGCCCCACTACTGCGATTCGATCCGTTGGTATCTCTCCCGTCTGACGGCACTGAAGGAATGTCCTGAACATAGCCTGCACCCGCTGTCATGACAGGTTAATAAATAATGTTGAACCGTGCTACAATGCACCTAAGATGCGAACCAAAGAAGGAGCGATGGTCTGTGGAGGCTAACCGGATTGACGAGTCAAAGTTTGAGCGGTGGGAGCGAATTGATGGCGCGATTTACGATATGTCGCCACCGCCGACCTCTGATCATCAAAGTATCGTGAGTAACCTGATCCGAGAAATAAGTGTGTACCTGAAGGGGAAGACGTGCAAAGTGTTTCCCGCACCGTTTGGTGTCTGGCTCGATGCTGACGACAACGGAAACTACGTTGAGCCGGACATAACAGTTGTGTGCGATCCAACCAAAATCCATCGGCAGGGCTGTGTTGGCGTGCCGGATATGATTATCGAAGTGCTTTCGCCATCTACAGCTGTTAAAGACAAGACGGTTAAATTGCGCGCTTACAGGGTGGCTGGTGTGCGAGAATATTGGATTGTGGATAGTTCAAACCAGATTGTCGAAGTCTACATGCTTTCGGAAAATGTGTTGGGGGCACCGATCGTATACGGAAAGGATGAAACTGCAACCGTTGGAATTTTCCCGGATTTAACGATTGACTTGAAAGATGTTTTCTACTTCTAGGGCGACCTTCGGGGCGCCTGGTGGCGCTCTCCTTTCTGTCAGGCCGGAGTTTCGGCAGCTCGATCACATGAATCTCCGCCAGGTCGGTCTGCAAGATCACCGTGGTGTCTTCGCGCAGATGAAAGGTCGAGTGATACCGGTCGGCCGGGGCTACCCCCACCGCGCATCCCCACAGATGAAGCGGATGCACCCGGGTTTACGGCCCTCGCGACGAGACAGATCCAGCTCTTCTTCTCTTGGTTGGAGAAAGGGAACGCGGTGCGACGCCTGGATCACCGATCGCCCCCCAACTCCCTATAATGGACCCACGACAGTAGCAGGACAGGACCAAGATAGTGCAGCCATAGAAGATAGACACCCTACCTCCGTGACTGTGTGCATGCGTCTCTGAGTTGTTGCCCCGTCATTTACCCCAATCTGATCCGGCCGCGCGGCATCCGGAGCCTCCTGGTTTCGGATCGGGACAAATTGGTGTTGGGATTGCGGGGAAGCCTCTGTCTTAAACTTGCTCACCCAATACCGAAGCTGATGCTCCCTGATTTGGTGAGTCGCACACCATGCGGCACCGGTCTGCCCACTATCTACCTCATGGTAAGTTGAACCAACCTGGATCTACCCACATGAAGTGACGAGGGGGCTTTTTTATGCAGAAAATCTCCAATTACTTCCTGGTCGCCCGATTTGCCGGAGTCTGTCCGCCGTCGGCAATCCAGCGCCGTAAAATTTGAACTGAAGAGTAGGCTCCATCACTTGGGTCGGATGGAGTCTATTTGGAGTGCGCAAAAAGCCTACAGCCACCGACGCCGTTTGGCACTTACGGGAGCAGGCAGGAAGGTCCACCGTCTCTCCAGCAGATAGATGTGAATTGACTTAGTCCAAGACTTAGTTCATAATATCGTCAGGAGGTGGTTTCGGTGACCAAAGTGGTCAACGTCCACGAGGCAAAGACGCATTTTTCAAAACTATTGGCGCGTGCAGAAGCCGGGGAAGAGATCGTCATCGCGAAAGCGGGCAAACCTCTCGCCCGGCTCGTGCCTTATCGCGAACGGCCGACAAAGCGCGTACCGGGCACAGCCAAAAGTCTGATTGTTGTCGGGGAAGATTTTGACGATCCGCTGCCGGAGTCGATTCAGAGGTTGTTCGAACGATGAAGACCCTTCTTGATACGCACGTCTTCCTGTGGTGGATCACCGGTGATGGGCGGATGTCCAAACGTGCAAGAGCGATCATCCAAGATACAAGGAATGAACTGTATTCAAGCGCGGCGAGTGCCTGGGAGATCGCGATCAAAGCCGCCCTCGGCCGAATACGCGTATACGAAGATTTGGACCGGTTCATGACCCGGCAGATGAACGAAAACGGTATTGTGGGTTTGCCCGTCGAGATCCTCCATGCGCTTGGCGTCTATGGGCTTCCGGATTTGCACCGCGACCCGTTTGACCGCCTTTTGGTCGCCCAAGCCAGACAAGAAGGCATGCCCATCATCACCGCGGATGAGTGGATCAAGCGTTATGATGTTGAGACGATCTGGTGAGTGGAGGACTGCACGATATGACAGAACAGCCAGTTCGCCGTTGGTGGACCCTATGTCTGATTCTTTGTCTGGATGGATCCTAAATCCGCGATTATGCAACCGGTGTGCCGTCGGGACCCTTTCATCCGATCACGTGTAGATTTGCTCGACCATTTGCACCCTTTTGTTCGGGCCGACCTTCCGGTACAATGGCCGTAGGGAGGGAGAACAATGAGGTATCTGATCGTTCTTGCCGTTTTAGCCTTATTGGCCGTCGGGCTCTTTTTCGGCCATTCCGCCGATCAACAGGCCGCCTTCCTCCTCACGGTCGTTTCCGCCACCGCCACCCTGGGCGGCATCGCCTTTGCCCTGTACGGCTGGTACTCGTCCAAGGAAATTCCGGCCCTGGTGGAAAAAAGGGTTCAAGAGCGCATCAAGAGCGCATGAACGAAATTGAGAAGCGCCTGGAAAAGCGGCTCCTCGCCCAGCAGGAAGCCATGCAGAAGGTGATCGCCGCCTACGGCATGACCGGCGATCCCGACCGCAAAATCGCCTTGTTGCGCCAAGCTCTGGAGGTCGATCCGTCGGTGTACAACGGTTATGTGGCGCTGGGCTACGCGTATTGGTATGAAAAGGGCGATCTCGTCGCCGCCGAGGAATGTTTCCGGAAGGAACTCGACTATCATCCGGACAATTACCAGGCGGCTTGCGACCTGGCTGCGCTGTATGCGGAGCAGCAGGAATGGACGGCCGCCCTGAGCTGGATGAAAGAAGCGGTGCGAATCCGCCCGGAGTCGGCGAAGGATTTTGACAACGACCCGCGGTTCGATGTGCTCCGGGCCAACCCGGCGAGAGGATTACGAAAAGGCGCTGGGGCGTTGACGGATCTTTCGGCGGCCGATGATCATTGGACCGAATCGAATGGCCGCGGGTACAACAATGCCGTATGTGTCTCGAATCATGGACGCACTCGAATATGTGCGGCAATTGACGGTGTTTGAATATTCGATCGACAGGAGCACTGTGCATCTGGGAAAAGACCGCCGGTGGCTGGTCATTCCACGAGACGACGAGATCCGTCATCGGAGAGAATACGGAGTCTACGTGTTCTTCGACGGAGATCGTTGCCTCTACGTCGGTGAGAGTTCTCCGCACCTGCTGGTGGGACGAGCCTTGGACTATTTGTGGAAGAAGGGTGGTCGAGAGTGGCTTTATAGGATCATTTGGCACTATGCTGATCGGCTTTTCATCATCTTCTGCGGAGCCGAAGACGAATTGGCCGGACTAAGAATGGAAGCTCATTTGGTCGGCGTCCTTGAGCCGGTTCTGAATGAAAATGCTCTATTCGCGACCCCGGAAGAACGTATCCGGTACGGTATTTCTGTTCAGAAGACAAAGCTACGTTAATGTGTCGGTGCTCACACTTGAACGCACTGCGATACATATCCGCCCTCGCACAGGCTCTGTCGTATCAAAGGAAGACGGAAACAGGCATCCTCTGTTGTCTTCAGCTCCCCCGAATGCAGGCACCGAGATATTCCGAAGCCCGGTGCACCCGTCAGTCGCGGTCCAGCATCTCTCTGCGAATACCCTCAACCTCTTCCAGGCTGAGTCCCGTCCCCTCCGCCGCCTGCCCTCCCGTCAGTCCCATGCGTAAAAAGTTCTTCGCCAATTCCTTGCGAGCTCCCCTGTCCCCCTCTTCCCTTCCTTCTTTCCGCCCTTCCTCTCTTGCCCCTTCGACGTCCGCCATGCACGTCTGCAAACCTTTCATGCGCTCCTCATACAACTTTTGTGCTTCCTCGTCCTGGCTCAGAAACTCCAACATCGTCAGCGCCTTCTTGATCGCCGGATCCCCCATCGCCAATCCCTCCAACTGCTCCTTGGGGTACTTGGATTAGGCGAGAACCCTACCCTCCCCACTTGCGTTCCAGTTGACGCCGCAGGTCCTTTGGCATTTTTCGACTTCCCCATAAAGGAGCACATCGGTTTACCCGAGTCAATCGACGGGTATCATCTGGCGAAAAGCCGTCGGCGGCGATACACGCGCCGGTGACCGAAAACGCCGTGAGCCCCGACCGGGGCTCACCTGCCTTATTCGTTGCTCACGATGACTTTGAACCGATTCACTCGGAACCTTCTTCGACGGAAGACATCCCCTCGTACATGCCGAGCTGCATGGGCGGCACGGCATTCGCATTTTCTTTTAATGGGGTGCGGCTGGTTTCCGCCATGCTCGCCAAGGTAATTAATGTTAACACAGCCGAACCGATGACATAATACGACGGGCTCAGAGGGTTTTTCGTTGAAGCAATCAAATATGTGGCGATAAAAGGGGCAAATCCCCCGAATACTGCAACGGAGATATTATACGCAAGAGACATTCCACCGTAGCGGATGTTTGTCGGGAAAAGTTCGGCCATCGTGGCCGGGATCGGCCCCAGAAATATCCCGACCAGAATGGATGTCGCCACATGGGCGAGAAGCGCCAGACCAAAGTTGTGCTGACTCATGAGCAAAAACAAAGGATACGTCAGAACCAGAGCAATCCCACAGGACCAGCCCAGCACCCGGCGCCGCCCGAACCTGTCGGACCACGCTCCCGCGATGGGCATGAAGAGAATGGCCAGCGCCATGGAGATAACCGACGATAACATCGACTGCATCGGGGAAAAATGAAGCTGTGTAGTAAAATAAGTGGGCATGTAGGTCAATATGATGTAAATTCCCACATTCTGATATATCGCGATCCCGAATGCCTGAAACAGCGGTATGCGGCTGTACCGTACAGCTTCTCCAATGGGCGCCGAGACAATCAGCCCTTTTTCTTTCATCACTTCAAATGCCGGACTCTCACCCATTCGCATCCTGAGGTATACGCCCACCGCACCCAGCGGTGCGGCACACCAGAAAGGGATTCGCCAACCCCATGCAACCAATTCGCTCTGGCTCAAAGTTGCAGACAAAACGAACGCGCAGAGTGATCCCAATAAAAACCCGCTGATCGCACCGGCTTCTGTCCAACTGCTTTCGTACCCTCTGCGCTTTGTCGATGCAAACTCTCCGACGAACGTGTAGGCCCCCGTCAGCTCTCCACCCGCACAAAGCGCCTGCAACAAACGCAACAAAACCAACAAGGCCGGTGCTGCGATACCGATCGAAGCATACGTGGGCAGACACCCGATCAAAAAAGTGAGACACGACATGAGGATGATACTCCAAGTGAAGGCTGACCTGCGACCGAACCGATCGCCCAAACTTCCAAATAAGATGCCGCCGATGGGCCTCATAAAAAATGCAACACCAAAGGTCGCAAAGGAAGCCAGAAGTGATACTGTCGGATTCTGTGACGGAAAAAACACTTTGCCCAGAATCGCGGCAAGAAATCCGTAAGCCGCAAAGTCATACCATTCGATCACTGTGCCGATGGTGCCGCCAACGATAGCCCTTTTCATCTCTGAGGACAAATTTCGCGCGATCAACAGATCTCCCCCTCACGTAAACAGCATCAGCGTCTTTTTCGTTCTAACAACTGCATCGCTAGTTGCTTTTCCACCACTGAGAAATCGGCGCCACCACAATGCCCTGTCGGTCGAATTTTTCCCTGATTCTGCGCACAATCTCAAGCGCGGTCGGTGTATCGCCGTGAACGCAAATCGTCTCCCCTCTAACCTCAAGTGTATCCCCCGTGATCGAGGTGACCCGGCCTTCCGTCACCATGCGGACCGCACGCTCCGCCGCAACTTCCGGATCTTTGACGACCGCACCCGGCTGTCGGCGGGAAACCAACGTCAGGTCGTTGTTATACGCCCTGTCGGGGAAAAGTTCCAGTACGAACGGCAACCCCTTGGCTTCGGCAACTCGGTGCAACTGACTGTTCGGTTTTACAAAAATCGGAACATCGGGAAGTACGGCAAGGATCGCATCAACGATATTCTCAGCCATTTCCTCGTCGGTGTCGGCCATATTGTTCATGTTTCCATGGGGCTTGACATGCTGGATCACGGTCCCGTGCTTGCGACAAAACGCATCCAATGCCCCGATTTGGTAAATGATCAAATTCATGAGATCTTCCCGGGCGATATCCATATTTCTGCGGCCGAATCCCAACAGATCGGGAAACCCCATGTGCACGCCGATCCCGACGCCGTATTCTTTTGCCATCGCCACCGTTCGGTCCATCACATTCGGATCACCGCCATGAAAGCCACAGGCAACATTGGCCGAGGAGATGAGTTTTATCACTTCTTCATCCATGCCAAGCTTATACACCCCGAAGCTTTCACCCATATCGCAATTCAAATCAATGTATCTTTTTGACATACCGCATCCTCCTTTTCATTCATGCCGACAAATGGCTTGAAC
This sequence comes from Kyrpidia sp., assembly GCF_023512215.1. Lineage (NCBI taxonomy): Bacteria > Bacillati > Bacillota > Bacilli > Caryophanales > Alicyclobacillaceae > Kyrpidia > Kyrpidia sp. The sequence continues at coordinate 35,985 of NZ_JAILZZ010000017.1, forward strand.
CCCATACTTTTATCGCGGCAAAGAAACGCTCGTACTCCCGAAGCAATCGGTGCGCTTCGGCCACTGTCACCTGACGAAAGCGGATCGTGTCGCCCGGTTTTAGCTGGGCCAGCCACGGCATGTCCACAGTGATGACCCCGGCAATCTTTGTATAACCGCCGACACTCTGGCGACCAACCAAAAACACAATCGGCTGACCGTTTTGCGGCACTTGGACAGCGCCCATAAAAAGTCCTTCGGACAAAATATCGGCTCCGTGTTTGTGGCCAACTGTCGGCCCCATGAGGCGAAGCCCCATTCGATCCGACGTCGTGCTGACCGTGTACTCGGAAGACAAGAATGTGGCGATACCATCGGGAGTAAAGGCGTCTTCCTGAGGCCCGAGCACCACCCGCACTTCCACCTGCCGGGGATACTGGGGAACCCAGTCCGGATGCAGTCGACGCCTGAGGACCTTGTCTGCAGGAACCCGAGCGGGACCGGCGAAAAGAAGATCCCCCTTTTCGAGTTTGCGCCCTGCAACCCCCCCTATACCGCCAAGCAAATCTGTAGAACGACTCCCCAGAACAACGGGGACATCAATCCCCCCGGAAACGGCCAGATAAGCCCGACATCCTGATTTGCAACCGGAGAAATGGATCACATCTCCCGGGTGAACCGGAACCGTGCTCCACATGAGGAGGGGTTGTCCGTTCAGCCTGGGATCCAAGTCCCCGCCGGTTATGGCAATCACCGCCGGCTTCAGCACGCGCACTTTCAGCCCCATCAGTGTGACTTCGAGAGTTGCCGCATCCACGGGATTGCCCAGCAAGAGATTGGCCATCCGATGCGCATGAGCATCTGCGGCGCCGGATACGGCCAATCCGTATTTTTGATAGCCTCGCCGTCCAAGATCTTGAACCGTTGTCAGCATTCCCGGATGGATGACCTCGAACACCGGCTCAGTTCGGCTCAACGGACTCCCCCCTTGTCACCGGGCGGTACCTCCCTTGCAAAACGGATTCATGAATCTCTGAAAACTCGTCTTCATTGATGGGTATAAATTTGACCCGATCGCCCGCTTGGAGCAAGAAAGGAGGAGTGCGGTTGGGATCGTAAAGACGCAGGGGTGTCCGTCCTATCAACCGCCATCCGCCGGGACTTTGAATGGGATAAATGCCCGTCTGTTTGCCCGCGATCCCGACACTCCCCGCGGGAATGGCAACGCGGGGACTGGAAAGCCGTGGCGTTGCGATTTTTTCGGACATACCGCCCATAAACGGGTAGCCCGGTATAAAACCCAGGAAGTAAACAAGATAATCACCGCCGCTGTGAATCTCAACGACTTCTTGAGGCGTCAGGCCGTTATGAGCGGCGACATCTTCCAGATCAGGCCCCCATTCTCCCCCGTAGAGAGTCGGAATCTCGACAAGGCGCGCTTCGGATCTTTGGATCACTTCCGGTTCTTGCCCCCAGCGTTGAAGCCATTGGATCACTTCCTCATCAGAAATGATCAATGGGTCGTAATTGACCAACAACGATCGATAACCAAGGATCACCTCGCCAAACCCGGGAATGGAGCAGGACTCGACCTTTTGAGCTAAGCTTCTCACCTTCCCGCTCGTGTGAGGATCGATTCCTTCGCCGACCTCCACCAAAATCGCCTGATCCCCGGCATACTTAAACTGCAGCCCCATTGTGTTGCCACCCCCGCCGCAACTGTTCGATGGTTAAGGCCGCCGATATCTGTTCCGGATCGGCCATCACCTCAATCACCGCCGGTCGGTTGGACTCCAGGGCCCGTTCCAGCGCGGGCAAAAAGTCCCGGTTGCTGCGAACCGTTTCACCATGCCCACCCAGCAGACGCACATACTCGGCATAACTGGGATTGCTCAGATCCGTGCCGATCACTCGCTCCGGATAACGTTTTTCTTGATGCATGCGGATGGTTCCATACATGTTGTTGACGACCACAACGGCCACCACCGGAATCTGATAACGTATCGCCGTTTCCAGTTCGGCCATGGTCATCATGAATCCCCCGTCGCCCGCAAAAGCGATGACGGTCCTGTCCGGCCGGGCCAGTTTCGCCCCAATGGCGGCCGGCAATCCGTACCCCATCGCTCCCGAGGTGGGACCAATATACGTCCCCGCCTCCCGGAATCGATAATACCGTGACAGCCATCCGAAGAAATTCCCGGCATCACTGGTAACAATGGTCCCTTCCGGCAATGCTTCTTGAAGGTCGTGCATGAGTCCCTCAAGATCAACCGTCCGGTCCCCGTGGTTTGAACGGGGTTTGGAATAGGCCGAATACGCCTCCCTCAGTCCAGAGGTGTAGGATTCGCGTTCCGCCATCAGATCGGCCGTCATCCCACCCGCCGAAACTTCTAACAAATCCTCCAGAAAATAACCCACGTCCGCGACAATACCGATTGCCGGTCTGTACACCTTATTGATCTCATCGGGCGAGATATCGACATGGATCAACTGTGTTCCCGGGCGAATGAGCGTATAGTCCTGGGAAGTCACTTGCGATAAACGGGTTCCCAACGCCAGAACAACATCGGCCTGTTGTACGGCGTCAACCAGGTAGCTCGGGGCATTCAGCCCGAGGTGGCCAATGTAACACGCATGTTGGTTCGGAAAAGCATCCATGCGCCGAAAGGCTGTAGCAACCGGAAGCCGAAACCATTCCGCCAAAGTGACCAACAGATCCGTCGACTTCCTTGCACTGATTCCACCGCCGGCAATCACCACCGGGCGCTGAGCCGTTTGTAAAAGGGAAGCAACACGCGCGACAGATTCGCGCTCGGGTCGGGGCAAGCTGTAGACCCGAGCCGGTTGGAATAGCATTTCCGCCGTCCCGTTCAACACATCCTCGGGCAAGGATATCAGCACTGGACCGGGGCGGCCCGTTCGCGCAATATGGAAGGCCCGGCAGAGCAATTCAGGCGCGCGTGACGCCTCTCTCAGTTCCGCGGTCCACTTCACAAGGTGCCGAAAATACGCCGCCAGATCGATTTCCTGAAACCCTTCCCGGTCCCGAAAAGCCTGTTCGACCTGGCCGATCAGAGCCACGACCGGAGTGGAATCTTGCATGGCCGTATGCAGTCCGATGGACAGATTGGCGGCCCCCGGGCCTCGGGTGGCTAGACAAACCCCAACCTTACCACTGGCTTTTGCGTATCCCTCCGCCATAAATGAAACTCCGCCTTCATGGCGCCCCGAGATGAGTTGAATGTGATCATGGTCATACAAAGCATTCATTACGTCCAAATAACTTTCGCCCGGTACACAAAAAACGTTTTCCACCCCCTCTTGAACCATGACTTCAACAATGGCCTCGGCCGCCGTCATTCTTTCCATAAAACATGCTCCTCCAAAACTCGCACCTCCAGTGAATCTTGCATCGCGACGATCTCCTTTTCAACGATTTCTGCTCTATCGCCGGCATGTCCGTGAACGCCCAACGGACGCGATCCAAGTGCTCCACCGCCGCATGCTCAGAAGGGCGCGTCATCTCCGCGTCATCTCTTTGATTCAGCACCGAGCAGGAATCCTGATCCGCAAGTGGCCTATGTTTCAATTAATGAAACGGCGTTTCATCATTTATGCAAGTCAGGACTTTTTCCGTCCACCACCCTCCACCAATACTTCGAAGCCCCAATACCCCGCCCGCGTCGCTGAGGTTTGGTGCAAATAATCCATCTTGTTCGACTGTACCACGCCCTCTGACAGGTGTCAACATATCGACGCAAGTCCCCAGGATCACTCAACTGCGCACACGACATGAATACGCAAAATAGGTTGACAACACGTTTGAGACAACGGTATAGTCTAGGCAAGCCAATAATTTACACCAAACGAACGGGAGGGGGCGGAACGTTTCGCGACGGGATAGGGGACAAACTGTTTTTTACGCAAGTTTTACCGCGGGCTTTTGAACTCCCAAGTGGCTCGGCGGTTCATCGACCGGCTGCTTCATCCACTCCAGACCAAAGTTGACGAACATGGTTGCCTGTGAACGGCGAAGGAGAGGAAGTGCTTAAATGATGAAATGCCATTTCATTTTGTGAAACGGGAGATGCTGATGAATGAGAGCGTCTTGAAGGCATTAAAATTGCTGGATTTTTTTATTGAAGAACCCGAGTTGACGTTGAGAGACTTGGCGCGTCTTTCCGGCATGCCGAAACCCACGGTATACCGTTTTTTGGCGGCGCTGGAGAAATACCATTTTGTGAAAAAAATAAAGTATTCCGAGCTTGATATCCGTTATAAATTGGGCACGAAATTACTGGAACTCGGAAATGTAGTGGCGGAACAATTGGAATTGCGCAAGGTGGCCCTTCCACACATGCAACGGTTGGGCAACGAAGTCGAAGAGGTGGTGCATCTCACCATTCGAGAGGGAAATGAGGCTGTGTATATCGAAAAGGTGGAGAGCAAAAAGGCCCTGCGGCTGTTTATTCGAGTGGGGAAAAGGGCTCCGTTGCATGCGGGTTCCGGACCCAAATTGCTTCTTGCTTTCACGCCGGAAGAGGAATTCCAACAAATCATCAGCCACTATCCGCTGGAGTCATTAACAAAAAATACAATCACAGAGAAAAGAAAGTTGCTCGAGGAAATGAAAAAGATCAGAGCCGACGGTTTTGCTGTCAGCGAGGGCGAACAGGATGAAGATACGGTTGGGATCTCCTTCCCGGTTCGGGACTACACGGGGAATGTGATCGCCGCCCTGGGTGTCAGCGGATTAAAATACGCGTTCCGCGAGCCGCGCTTGACAGAAATCAAAGAAAGGGTCAGGGTGGCGGCGGAGCAAATCTCAAAGGAATTGGGTTTCATACATTGACATTGGCCCGGGGATGACCCCGGGACACGACCCCACATTGATGCAAACAATCCGTCAACAAACGTCTCCGGATTGGCGTCGTAAGGAGGAAAAGGTTTTGCGCAGGCTGAAATTCAATGCCGTATTTTCGTCGTTGAGGACCAAGCTGCTGACGATGTCTCTTGCTTTGACGCTGATTCCGAGCCTTGTAATCGGTACAATCTCCTACAAGATTACCACCAAACAACTTGAGGCAACCGGAATGGCACAATTGAAACAGGACACCCTGCATGTTTTGGCCCTGATTGATGAGGCGGACAAACAAGTGAAAGCAGGCAAGATGAGACTGGAAGACGCACAAGAAATGGTCAAACAAGAAGTGTTGGGGCCAAAGAACGAGAAAGGACAACGTCCAATCAATCCAACCTTCGCCATCGGCAAGTACGGCTATGTGTCCGCCGTCAATGATCGATCGGTGTCCGTCATGAACCCGGTCACAGAAGGAAAAGATTTTTCGAATACCAAAAGTCCGGACGGTAAGTTGTTCGTGCCCGACATGGTTCGTTTGGCAAACAACGGCGGCGGATATTTCACATACATATTCCCATTCCCCAACTCTGACCAAGTTGGTGACAAGATCGTTTACGTCCAAAAAGATCCCCATTGGGGATGGAACGTGATTTCCAGTTCGTACATGGTCGACTTTAATGCGCCGGCCAATCAAGTGTTGAATGTGTTGATCATTGCCCTGTGTGTCGAGGTCATCCTGAGTGCAGTGATCAGTTTGTGGCTTGCCAACCGCATCTCCAAACCCGTTTCCCTCATGGCGCAACAAGTGGAGCAAGTGGCTCGCGGCGATCTGAATTTGGAGCCCCTCGTGAAAAAAGGGAACGACGAAATTTCCCGTCTTGCCCACGGCTTTTCATCCATGACCAACCATCTGCGCGATCTCGTCAAAAACATCAGTGAAACTTCTGAACAACTTGCGGCATCCGCCGAAGAGCTTACGGCCAGCACAGAAGAGAACACGAAAGCGACTGAACAAGTGACTCAGGTTGCACAAGAGATCGCCGTCGGCGCCGAGAAACAGGTGAAAACGGTGGATCGAAGCCGCTCGACTGTCAACGACATGACCGATACAATGCAACAAATCGCCAACAACGCGCAGATTGTATCCACATCCGCGGGAGAAGCCTCCGACTTGTCCAAATTGGGGAGCCAATCCATCCAACATGTGCGCATGCAAATGGACACCATTCAGAAAACGGTCGATACCCTGTCCGCGGTTGTCAAAAGCCTGGGCGAGCGATCCGGCGAGATTGGGCGAATTATAGAGGTGATTACAAACATCGCCCAACAGACGAATCTCCTGGCGCTCAATGCGGCCATCGAAGCGGCGAGAGCCGGGGAAAGCGGGCGAAGTTTTGCCGTGGTGGCGGAAGAAATTAGAGAGCTGGCCGAAGGCGCGGGTAATTCGGCAAAACAAATCGTCGAACTCATCAAGAATATCCAAGAGGAAAGCAGTCTGGCGGTCGAGTCCATGCAGAATACAACCACGGCGGTGGGCGCGGGCCTTGACGCGGTAGACCAGGTCGGAGAATCCTTTGCCCAAATCGAGCGATCGATACATAGGGTCGTCGAACAGATTGAGGGAGTTTCTGCAGCCCTGCAGCAACTGGCCGCCAATGCCGAAGAACTGCGCACGACGATGGGTGAGGTAACCGAAATCACGGACGCAACGTCGACGGGCATGCATACCATTTCCGCCTCAACAGAGCAACAGCATGCGTCCATGGAAGAGATTGCCGCATCGGCTCAGTCACTCAGCCGACTGGCAGAACAGCTCCACGACCTGGTGAGGCAATTTAAGATCTGAATGGCTGAGGCAAATCAGGAATCCTGGCGAAGAGAGGATCGCTAGTCCGGCGAAGGGGCGCGAGGCCGGGCCGGAGGCACCCTGTCGCGCGGCTGGGGAACAATTTGCCAGAGCCCGAGGCCTCCGCCCCACTCTTTTGTTCGGTCCGACCTTCCGGTACAATGGCCGTAGGGAGGGAGGACCATGAGGTATCTGATCGTTCTTGCCGTTTTAGCCTTATTGGTCGTCGGGCTCTTTTTCGGCCATTCCGCCGATCAACAGGCCGCCTTCCTCCTCACGGTCGTTTCCGCCAGCGCCACCCTGGGCGGCATCGCTTTTGCCTTGTACGGCTGGTACTCGTCCAAGGAAATTCCCGACCTGGTGGAAAAAAGGGTTCAAGAGCGCATGAACGAAATGGAGAAGCGCCTGGAAAAGCGGCTCCTCGCCCAACAGGAAGCCATGCAGAAAGTGATTGCCGCCTACGGCGTGACCGGCGATCCCGACCGCAAAATCGCCCTGTTGCGCCAAGCTCTGGAGGTCGATCCGTCGGTGTACAACGGTTATGTGGCGCTGGGCTACGTGTATTGGTATGAAAAAGGCGATCTCGTCGCCGCCGAGGAATGTTTCCGGAAGGATCTTGAGCATCATCCGGACAATTACCAGGCGGCTTGCGACTTGGCCGCGCTGTATGCGGAGCAGCAGGAATGGACGGCCGCCCTGAGCTGGATGAAAGAAGCGGTGCGAATCCGCCCGGAGTCGGCGAAGGATTTTGACAACGATCCTCGGTTTGATGCGCTCCGGTCGAACCGAAGAGAGGATTACGAAAGAGTGCTGGGGCGTTGACGGATCTTTAGGAAGCTCATTCGGTCGACGTCCTTGAGCCGGTTCCGAATGAAAATACTCTATTCGCGACCCCGGAAGAACGTATCCGGCAGTGAGCCCCGGGCCGGCCGGGGCTCACCTGCCTCATTCGTTGCTCAAGATGACTTTGAGGGCTTTTTCCCGGGCGGCGTTGGCGAAAACGTCGTAGGCCTTCAGGATCTCGTCCAGTTTGAAGCGATGGGTAATGAGGTGCTGCGGCTGGAGTTTGCCCGCCCGGACCATTTTTAGCAGCATGGGGGTGGTCACCGTATCCACGAGCCGGGTGGTAATCGTGATGTTGTGAGACCACAGGGTCTCCAGATGCAGGTCCACACTTTTCCCGTGCACGCCGACATTGGCGATGCAGCCGCCCGGCGCCACGATGCTCTGGCAGATGTCGAAGGTGGCGGGGATGCCGACGGCCTCGACGGCCACGTCGACACCTTTGCCCCCCGTTAACTCCATGACTTTTTCCACGGCGCGTCCGTCTGCGCTGTTGACCGTCTCCGTCGCCCCGAATCGCCTTGCAACTTCCAGGCGATTGTCGTCGAGATCGACCATGATGAGCTCCGAGGGGGAATACAACTGAGCGGTCAGGAGCGCCGCCAGACCGACGGGACCCGCCCCCACCACGGCCACCGTGTCGCCGGGCTGGACTTTGCCGTTGAGCACGCCGCATTCGAAGCCGGTCGGCAAAATGTCGCTCAGCATGACAAGGGCCTCTTCTTCCACGCCCTCCGGAAGCGGGTAGAGGCTCGTATCGGCGTGGGGGATGCGCACGTATTCCGCCTGGGTGCCGTCGATCAGATGACCGAGAATCCAGCCGCCGTTCTCGCAGTGCGAATACATGCCCCGTTTGCAATAATCGCATCTGCCGCAGGAAGTGATGCAGGAAATCAACACTCTGTCGCCAACTTTAAAATTGGCGACGCTCTCACCCACCTCTTCGACGATGCCGACCCCTTCATGCCCGAGAATCCGGCCGTCGGCAACCTCCGGCACGTCCCCTTTCAGAATGTGGAGATCCGTTCCGCAAATGGTTGTTTTTAAGATTTTGACAACGGCGTCGGTGGGCTGCTGCACGCTCGGTTTGGGCTTGTCCTCCAGACTTTTCTGTCCCGGGCCATGATACACCAGAGCTTTCATGTCAATCCTCTCCTTCTCAAGGGTTTTGTCCCTTTCGGGAGGTGTGCCGCCAGAATGCGGGCGGCAGACAGCAGGTTGTCTCTGCGGCCATCCTACAACGGAAAAACGAGCCATTCAAGGTCCGGATGTACCATTGACAATGGAAACGATGTCCGTCATCGCACAATGTTTGACCACCGTGTTCCTCCAGGGAGTGGGCGGACAGGTCCTTACCGAGCCCGCTTTGCTTAAACCCGCCGTGGGGCATCTCCGACGTCCCCCGAATGCCACGCCCATGCCGACGCCACGATGTCCCGCAGCCCGTATCGCGGCTTCCAGCCCAGCTCCCGCAGCCGAGAGCCGTCCGCCACGAGCACCGGCGGATCCCCCGGCCGCCGCGCTCCGTACTCCACCGGCACCTTCCGCCCTGACACCTCCTCGGCCACGCGGATCACCTCGAGCACAGAATGCCCGCGCCCGGTGCCCACGTTGAACACCCCCGAGGGATGGCCCCCCTCCAAAGCCGCCAGGGCCAACAGGTGCGCGTCCGCCAAGTCGAGCACGTGGATGTAGTCCCGAATGCACGTCCCATCCGGCGTCCCGTAATCCGTCCCGAACACTGTCATCCGCTCCCGCTGTCCCAGCGCCGCCTGCAGCACGATGGGGATCAGATGCGTCTCCGGATCGTGCCGCTCCCCCAGGCGCCCCGACGGATCCGCCCCCGCCGCGTTAAAATACCTCAGCGCCACCCAGCGGATCGGAAAGGTGGTCTCCAGCCATCCCAGCACCTGTTCCAGCATGATTTTCGAGGCCCCGTACGGGTTGATCGGCCGCACCGGATGGTCCTCGGGGATGGGCACCCGCTCGGGATTGCCGTACACCGCCGCCGTGGAGGACAGCACGATCCGCCTCACCCCCGCCTCGCACAACGTCCGGAAAAATGCGATCCCCTTCGCGACATTTTCGGTGAAATACACCTCGGGGTTCCGGACGGACTCGGCGACGACGCTCTTCGCCGCAAAATGCATCACCGCGCCCACCCGATACTCTTCGACGGTCCTGCGGACGGCCTCCCCATCCCCGACGTCCCCAGTTATGTATGGCACCCTCCAACCGGTGAGCTCTTCCAGCGCACCCACCGTCTCCCGGTGCCCGGTGGTTTCATTGTCCATCACCACCACCGGCCGGCCCGCCTCCACCAGGCGCTTCACCACATGACTGCCGATATACCCGGCCCCTCCCGAAACCAGCACCGCGTCGATCCTCCTCGCCCCCTAACATAATTTCGCCCTCTCATGTGCGTCCATACAAAGGCATTCGAGGGCAGTATACGCCAGCTTGCGAATGCAATCAATGCACCCAAGGCCGCCGGGATCCCGCGTGCGCCCCACTCGCTCAACTGTCGAACTCCCGGAGCAAAAAAGGGGGCTCGCCGCCCCCTCTGCTCGATCGTTGCTCCTCGATCATTCGCCTACCTTGGACAAGTCGATCCGGTAGTTGCTCTGGTAATCCTGATACTTCAGGAGGGTCATCATACCCGCCGAAGCATGGTGAAGGTCGTGGCAGTGAAACGCCCAGTTCCCCGGGTTGTCGGCCGTAAAAGCGATTTCATAAGTCTCTCCCGGCCGAACCAGCAGGGTGTCTTTGTTGATGGGAGATCCGGTGACAGGCTTCCCGTTGTATCGCAACACCTGGAAGGTATGCCCGTGAAGATGCATCGGATGATCCGACTTGCCGTCGTTAATCAGCGTCACTTTGACCCGTTCACCCTTGCGGACTTCAAGGAGATCCGTATTCGGCCAGGTTTTTCCGTTGATCGTGTATACTTGGTCATTGCCCTGGAAGGTGGAGTTTAGATGTAAGGTGTAGGACTTGTCGAATTGGCCTTCGTCCACCGAACCGCCGGTATTTTGACCATACGTCGTCAGATCCAAGACGGGAAGATTCGCTTGATCCGCAACCGGTTGAGCCTGGGTGTTTCCGGCGACGTGAACGGGAATGACGGCCGTTTTTGCACCATTGGTTTGATCGTGCAGATCAATCGCAAAATCTTTCGCTCCTGCTACAAAGGTCACGTCATATCGCTCACCGGCTCCAATCGACAAGAGTTTGTCTTGAACCGGAGATGGATTTGCAATGGGGTTACCGTCAGTTGCTGCCACTTGGAAGGTCTGTCCCTGCAGGTGTACAAGGTGCGTCATGTATCCGGCGTTAATGAATCGAAGGCGAACCTTTTCTCCTTCTTTCACCTCAAGGGGTTGAATGAGCGATCCGGACTTCCCGTTCACCGTGTACACGTTGTACATCATTTTCATCATTTGATCATGGTCCATGACCGGCATGTTGTTGCTCGGCGTCGCATTGGCTGCCGGTGCGGATTCAGTGGAAGACGGCCCCATGTTCATGTTGGAGTGATCCATACCGTTCATGTTGCCCATATTCATATTCCCCATGTCCATATTGCCCATGCCGTTTCCCGATCCGGACATATTCATCCATTCGTCCAGAACCAGTGTATAATCCCGGTCATATTTAACCGGCTCGTTTTTCGGAAGGACGACGAAAACTCCGTACAAACCCTGATCGACTTGTTGGGCGCTGTTGTAGTGGGAATGATAAAAATAGGTACCCGGCACTTTCGCCACGAAATCATACGTGAAACTTTGTCCAGGGGCCACCGGATCCTGGGTCACTCCCGTCACTCCGTCCATGGCGTTGGGGACTGGATATCCATGCCAATGGATCGAGATCGGTACGTTCAGTTGATTGACCAATTTGACCCGAACCCGTTCACCTTCCGTGACCTGAATTTTGGCGCCGGGTACCGTGCCTCCATAGGTCAAGGCATCCACCTGAAAATTGGGGGCAATTTGCCATTTGATCTGTTTTGCTATCACCGTAAAGTCCTTGACAGTCCGCCCTTCGTTATCCGTCCACGTCTTGTCGGGTTCGAGCGGCTTGTCCGCTGCCTCCACGGTGGATTGACCCCTGAACAGGTATACGCCGACGGGAATCAAAGCGACGATCAGGAGCAGGACAAGTCCTATCCACCATTTTCGCCGATTCAATTCAAATCCCCCCGTTCCTTCATCAGTATGCCGGTGCACCCGGCCAAGGTCAGCGTAACACCGACTTGTGAAGATCCGATGAAGACCCTTGGGTAACCGTCCGAAAGGTGTGCGCATACCCTGGAATCACACGATCCGTGATGAAGGGGGATTGTATCCATGGGGAATGCAACCCTGTATCCTTCTCGGCACCTCGGCACTCCCCGACTCATCGCTCCGAACGCGGCCTTCGCCCCATATGAGATTGTCCACGGCATTCGACGCTTTCATTTGACGGCGGAAGTCATCGCGCACGAACTGGTCCGGGGTGTGGTCATCCAAGCCTGGGGATACAACGGGTCGATTCCGGGCCCCGTCATTGTGAGCCATGAAGGCGAACGGATCCAAGTTGCATTGCACAACCGGCTTCCCGAGCCGACTGCGATTCATTGGCACGGCTTAAACGTTCCGAATCAGGTAGACGGGGTTCCGGAGATCGGAGCGGGTCCGCTGGTACTGCCCGGGCAAACCTATGTATACGATTTTGCGGTTCCCCAGTCCGGCACTTTTATGTATCATGCCCATGCCCACGACGCCAAACAGGAAATGATGGGATTGGGAGGGATGTTCATCTCCCTGCCCCGTCACCTCCAAACGGCAGATTGAGAATTCATCATTCTCCTCCAAGAATGGAGTGTTCGCGACCAAGTGGCGACGGCACCCGCCACGGCGGGGCGCCCTGATCCTTCCGTTTCCGCAGCTTCTGTTCAACCACGCGTCGTTACCTCGATACGAACCATCGACCCCATGAGCATGGATTTTAACTACTTTACCATGAACGGAAAATCGTATCCGGACACTGAGCCGCTTCTTGTCCGATACGGGGAACGTGTTCGGATTCGCTTGGGAAATCTGAGCATGGATTCCCACCCCATGCATCTGCATGGACATACGTTTCACGTGGTTGCCGGGGATGGGTGGCCCCTACCCGTCCGAGTGCTGAAGAATACGATGAATGTGGCCGCAGGAGAGACATGGGATATTGAATTCATAGCTGCAAACCCCGGAACATGGGCCTTTCACTGTCACAAGCCTCATCATATGACGAACGCCCACCGGACTCCGATGGGAGGAATGTTTAATGTTGTGAAGTACGCCTATTGAGGTCCGGATCAACCATAAGGTGATTTTCGTTAACGAGCCGGTAACAAGCGAGACACCCAGGCATCGCTAATCCTCGTCCGCCGGAAACACCTGTACAGCGGCCAAGGCCCGGCGCCACGCCTCCCGCTTCTGCTCTCGCTGCTCTTGCGACAACGCGGGTGTGTACAGCCGTGCAATCTGTTGTTTGTCGCGCAGAGCGTCAGCGTCTTTCCACCATCCCAATTCCAGACCGACTAAGTAAGCAACACCCATCGCCGTGGCTTCTGTGAGCCGCGGCACAATGACGTCCGTCCCAAGGAAGTCGGCCAGACATTGCATAAAGAACGCGTTGCGCACCATACCGCCATCCACCCGCAGAGATGACCGGGAGGACAAACCGGAGGCCGCCTCCATGGCTTCAACAACATCCGCAACCCGATGGACGATGCCTTCTAACATCGCCCGGATCAAATGGGCCCGTCCCGCCTTTGGATTCAGCCCCAGAAAAGCGCCCCGGGCGGTGCTGTCCCAATGAGGAGCGGCCAGTCCCGTCAGCGCCGGCACGTAATAAACCCCCGCCGAATCCTCAACCGACCGGGCCAGGGCATCCGTTTCCGCCGCAGAATCGGCTAAGCCCAAGTTTCGAACTACCCAGTCCACCGAAGACCCCGCCGAGTAGATCGCTCCATCCAGGGTGTAAGTTACCGCACCCCCCTGTTGCCAGGCGATGGATGTGAGCACCGACCCCGATGGGAGATGGGGTCGGCCTCCCGCATTCATCAGGACGAATCCCCCAGTCCCAAAAGTGCATTTGATCATGCCGTACTCTGTGCACAGATGGCCGAACAAAGCGGCCGGCTGATCGACGATGTTCACCAACACGGGAGCTGAGATCCCGAGAAATGACTCGGGATCCGTGTCGCCAAAATGGGAGACGGTCGGTAGCACCGGGGCGAGAACCTCCGGGGGGATCCGTAAATAATCCAAGGTATCTTGCCAATACTTGAGTCTAACGATATCGAACAGCAGCGTCCGGGACGCGGTGGAAACGTCGGTTGCGTAACGACGACCACCTGTTAACCGGTACAGCAACCATGCATCCAGCGTGGTGCAGCGCACGGTGTCTGCGGGTTGATCGGTGTGGTCCAGCAGCCAACGGACCTTGGTCGCCGAGAAATACGGGTCTATGGTCAAACCGGTGACAGACCTCACCCGCTCCTCCCAATCGGCGTCGTCGGCCCACCTCCGCGCTTCCACCGATGTTCGCCGACAGGACCATACAATGGCCGGATGAAGGGGTTCGCCGGTACGAACGTCCCAGGAGACCACAGTTTCCCCCTGGTTGTCCAGGCCGATGGCCGCAATCTCCTCCGAACCAACGTCCGCAGCAGCCAGTGCCGATTCGGTCGCTTTCAACACACATCGCCAGATTTCTTCCGGAACGTGTTCCACCCACCCCGGTTTCGGGTAATATTGCGTATGTCGAGCGTAACCCTCGCCCCTAATCCTTCCCTCTCGGTCGACGACCAGCACCCTCGTTCCGGTTGTCCCTTGGTCGATTGCAAGAATATATCCCATGGTTTATGTCGTTCTCCTTCCATCAATTCAGAACCGTGTGTGTTACATATGTGTCTGATCACTATTCCACCGGATGGACACCAGCCTCGCCTGCCACAATCCGCCGGCGAAACAACCCAAAGTAAAAGAGCACCCCGATAGCCAACAACGCCGCGGCCACCAACGTCACCTTATGAAACTCGGAGGGAATCGTCAGGATCCCGATTTCCACCACCAGCCACACAATGGCCAGCCAAGCGACAACACGGCCCCACCGCCCAAGGGAGAACGCATGGGTGAGGTCGGGCAGGCGATGTCCGCCCCACGTATATGAGGCTACGGTGATCAGATACAGGATGGCCGGTAACACCGATGCCGCACCGACCAGCAGGGTCAAGGAATTCGAAAAAAGTGTTGCCAGAATTCCGATGATGAGCAACATCACTGTCGCGGGAACGGGTACTCCGGTCGTCGGAGAAATTTTCTTGAACAAGGAACTAAAGAAAAACGCATTATCCCTGGCCATGGCATAAATGAGCCGTGAACCGGATGTCATGATAACTAACCCGCAGGCGAAAATCGAAATGATCACAAGTACCAAGAAAGCCGTACCGATCCAGGACCCCAAATTGGCCTCGATAACCGCCGGTAGCGGATTGTCAGATTTCGTGATGAGCGCCACATCGGGAATCGACAAGGTCGCCGCGATCAAGAACAAAGTTCCGAATACCCCACTGAGTATCAGAGAGGTGAGAATCGCTTTCGGCACTGTCTTCGAGGCATGTATTGTTTCTTCCGACAAATTGGCCGCAGCTTCAAATCCAACTAGAGTGAAGGCACCAATCAAAGAAGCCATGACAAAGTTCGATAACTGATAGCCCTGATGTTCGGCACCTGGATGGAACAACAGTTGGATCGGAGCGTGGTGGATGACCGCCAGGATACCCAACAGCACCGTCAAACCAATGATTCCGACAGCTTCGGTGAACACGGCGATGTTATTAATGGAGGACGCCAACCGTACACCATAAATGTTTAACAGGGCCTGAATCAGTAATATTCCAATAACGATCATGTTCAAATGGCTCTGGGTCGGTTCGATTCCAAGCACACTGGCGAGAATGGGTGCCAGTCCCGAATCCACGGCCGGCACAACCAGGACGAGAAAACAGACACCCACCCAACCGACGAACCACCCCCATCCGGGACCGGCCATTCGGCTCACCCATTGATAAGAATAGCCGCTGAGAGGGATTTTTCCCGCTAATTCGGCGAAAACCAGGCCAACGAAGAATTGCCCTAAACCCACAATCGGCCAGGTCCAGATCCCCAAGGGTCCCGCTGTGTTCAGAACGAAACTGTAGTTTGTAAAAATGCCTGTCGTAATGGAAATAAAAGAGAAGGCTACAGCGAAGGAAGCGAACAGTTTCAGGGTGCGCTTCAACTCCTGGGAATAGTGAAACGTCTGCATCGTTTGCAAATCATCAGCAGAACCGTCCGTCAATTGACGATCGCGTTGCATATCCATGTTAAACCTCCTCATCCGTTTGTACATGATTGTGTTTCCCTTCCTCGCACGGAATGGGAACCGTAAACACCTCGACTCCAAGGGAACGAATCATGAAAATTTGTTCGGGATCCGTCCCCGCATCGGTGACGATACGGTGAACGGCCGTCAGTGCCGACACGCGGGTAAAAGCCGTCACACCGAATTTTGAATGATCGGCCACCACTATCACTTCTTTGGCGCGTTCAATCATCATGTTGCGAACCTCTGCTTCCTCCACGTGAAAATCCGTCAGATCTCCCGCCAGGGAGATGCCGGCAACCCCGATAAAGGCCTTGTCCACATAGAATTGGGCCAGCATGTGGCGGGCAAACCGACCGGACAGAGAGAGATCGCCGCTGCGTAACATACCGCCCGTGAGGTACACGTTAATGGCCTCGTCATCGATGAGTTCCAGAGCTGCCTGCACCGAGTTGGTTACGACGGTGATCCGGCCCCTGCCCCGCAAGTGACGGGCTACCTCCAAGGCTGTGGTACCAAGATCAAGAAAAATTGTATCTCCATCTTCCACGAGACCCGCGGCCGCCCGCCCGATTGCTTCCTTCTCCTTGATGTTGGTGGTTCGTCGAACGGCAAAGGTGGGCTCGACGCCTGTGCGGGTCAGAATTGCCCCGCCGTGCACCTTTCTCAGCACCCCTTGGTGTTCCAACTCCTGCAAATCACGGCGAACCGTTTCCCGCGAAACGCCGAGCCGTTCCACCAGATCCGTCACCCGTAACGTGCCGTGGTGCTGAAGGTATTCCATGATTTTCTTTTGACGTTCCTCCTGAAGCATGCGGACTGATCCTCCTCATGAGCATTTGCCATCCGCTGTTCGCTGCCTCACAACCTGTACTTGACCACCACACTCATTCAGGATTGGACTGCAGGAGTGTCCTCGACCAAAGCACGTACCTTTGTAACGAATTCCCGAGCCGACTGTTCCACTGTTTTTCGCATAATGGCTTCCCCAAGAGAAGCCAAGCGACCCGTCATCCGGAGATCTAACTCATAGTGCATCTCGGTGGAGCCGTTCGTCGGAATAAGCTCTGCTCTCAACTGCGCCCGAAACACCCCGGCCAAGGCAATGGGTCTCCCGTCCATGACAACGGTGAGATGCCGGGGAGGATCCGTGTCTTTCAATTCTCCGCGAGTGAAAAAACGCAAGGTCATGAATTGGATCTTCACCGCCATGGTCGCTTCATAATGGGTGTCGTCCACTCGTTTGATACTCTCACACCCGGGTAAGCACTGGCCCAGCCTGGTCGGATCGATCACCGTATTCCATACGATCTCTACCGGAGCTGCGACCGTAAAGGTGTCTTCCATCCGCATTTCGGATCCTCCTGTTCGTTCAACTTTTTGCCGACTGCGAAAGAGCTTCCTGGATGGAATCGGCGATTCTGGCCAGGGATGGGTCAAGGGGACACAAGGATTCTCCAGTCACACAGGAGCCCAGCGCGTAAATTCCTTGCAGAGACGTTTCACCCCGTTCGTTAACCCACAGGCCTCCCCCGGGTTGCACACACACACCGGAGCCTTTTAAAAATAACGCGTTCGGCATGCGTCCGATGCAAAAGACCACGCAATCACAATCAATGGATACCGAGTTCTGGGTAGAGGTCTGAACCACGGCTCGTTCAACCCGCGGGAATCCCACAAGGTCGACCACTGTGCCCTCAAATCTCCGAATTTCTCCATCTCCGCAGACCGGGCCTCCTGTGGCTCTCGTTTCTTCCGGCGGCGTGACCACGGCTGTCGGGGCGACCCCGCACTCCCTGAGCCGTTTTTCGATGATTTCCCGAAACGGGCTTCGCGCAACGAGCAGAATCCGGCGCCCCGGCAACCACCCCCGATCCATAAAGATGTGCAACTGCTGACCGGTGATGACCCCGGCCGGGCGGGTGCCGGGAATGCGCATGGCCTCCCGGGGACGGTCGAAACTGCCGGACGCTATGACAATGAAACGGGTTTCGAGTTCGTCAGTACCGCCCCTGTGCCGTGCCAGGACAACGTGCGCCTGTCCGGTGTGTCCATGCAGAACGCCGACCGCCGTCGTGGACGGACGGAACGTCAAAACGTTTTCCCGGACGAGGGATTGAAACTCCTCGAGCGTGCGCTCAGCTGCGGGAGCAACTGCACACCAGTATGGACGGTTCCATCCGGCGGCCTGAGCCTGGTGATCGAGGACCAATAGACGGTCCGATCCATAGATGCCCCGCTGTACCAGAGCCAGCGCCGCCGCGGTTCCCGCACGTCCGGCACCGACGATAACCACGTCATACATGTTCCGTGCCACCACCTTCCTGTGCCCGCTGCTCCACCGGCGCCGTGCTGCCCGCGATGCCCACGATGACATGGGACCCCGCCGCGTGTTTGCATACATGCTCCACTGGGATATTTCGTGCCTTGGAGATCATATCCATAATGGCCGCAGCACACAGGTTGCCTTGGCATTCACCCAACATGGCCCCTGTTCTCCTTTTGATCCCGTCCAAGGTAGAGGGCACCGGGGGGACATTCAACACCAGTTCGATTTCATGCCGAGTGATGGAACGACATAGGCAGACAACCTCGCCATTGTTCGCTTCGTCAGTGAACCGGTCCGGCAACCGGGTTTGTACTACCGCTTTCGTACCGGACAAGGCTCCCAGATCTTTCAACACGCGTTCCACTTCCGCAGCGATACCGGGAGAAGCGGAGACTCCGGTTGACCGAATACCCGCCGCATGGATGAGCCGGGGGCAAACCGACGATGGTCGGATGACATAGTCGCCTGCAGAACACACCGCCCGTACACCCGCAAATTGTCGGATACTGCTGACTTTGGCCGCTGCCGGCACCAGTTTTGCCGACTCGGCGATAACTCGGAGTAACCCCTCCTCGGTGGTGGATCGGTCCCTTTTGTCGATCTGATCCTCGGCGGTCGGTCCAAGCAAGGTCCCGCCGAAAACCACAGGCGTTACCAGGATCCCCTTCGATTTTTCCGTCGGTACCGGGAGGATGATGGAGGTTAACCCCAACTCGTCTTCCGTTAAGACAAACTGCCCTTTGCGGGGTGTCAGGGTGAACGACTCGTCACCCACCATACGGGCTACCTCATCCGCCCACAATCCGGCAGCGTTGACCAGCCAGCCCGCTTCGAGAACAAGACCGCCCGCACACCGGACCGTCAAATGGTCGGGGTGCTGGTCAATTCCGACAACTTCAGCCTCGAGGTAGACGTCACCACCATTCGCAACGCCCAATTCAGCAAAAGCGCGAGTGGCCCAGAAAGGATCCACCAGGGACTCTCCTTCGATAAATAGACCGCCCAGGATATCGGGATTGACACACGGTACCCGCTGTTTGACTTCGTCCGCGGTTTGTAAAACAGGTTCAACACCGTTCTCCCGGGCGGTGGGGATAATCTTCGCCGAGAGGGTTTCAAACTGTTGATCGTCCGTGGCAACCATGATCGCTCCGCAGGGCAAGTACGGAATGTGCAAGGATTCGATCAAATCAGGCCATAACTCGCGCGATTCTTGTAACAGCTTGGCTTCAAGGGTGTTCGGTTTGGCGTCAAATCCAGTATGGACAATGCCGCTGTTGGCCTTGCTCGCGCCTTCGCATACATCCGGGGCTCGCTCCAAAAGAGCCACTGAAATATCATTACTGCTTAGTCGACGAAAAATGGATGTCCCGACCACGCCGCCCCCGATGATGACGACATCGTACTTTGGCACAATCATTCCCCCATGGTCATCTCGGCAAGGATAAATGTGCAATTACAACTCAATATTAAACATAATAGCACACGATGTCAACATCGAAAGGACGGGCCCCGTGCGAAAGGATGGGCCCGGTACGAACAAAAAGCTCCCAGGGGTCACTGGGAGCTGTTCGCCGCCCGATTCATCGATGGGTCCGGCTGTCCGGGCCTACAGCAACCAGGAGCAGGAGCCATTCCCGAGTTACTGCACATCACCGCCTCCCTGGGCGGGTCAGGCC